>DATLIO010000399.1:0-3566 GCA_035539355.1 Luteolibacter sp. | reverse complement strand
GGTGACGGAGCGCCACGTATCGGATGACACCGATGACAACGAACCCACGCCGCCATTTTCTGAAAACCGCCGCCGCCGCAGGGGCGGGCTTTGCCTTTCTGCCGCGACATGTTCTTGGCGGCCCGAAATTCGTCGCGCCGGGTGGACGGGTCAACGTGGCGGTCGTTGGAACGGGTGGCCAGGGCCGATGGAACGTGCGGCAACTTCTGAAACTCGACGACGTGCGGATCATCGCGATCGCGGATCCGGCGGAATCGTTCAGCCTGGAGAATTTCTACTACAAGGGGATGGGCGGGCGGCTGCCGGTGAAAGCGGAGATTGAAAAACATTACCAGCAGACGGATCCGTCGTTCCGTTGCGCGGACTATGTCGATTTCCGCGAAATGCTGGAGAAGGAGAAAGCCATCGACGCGGTGCTCGTGGCAACGCCGGACCATCTGCATGCCTACGTGTCCGTCGTCGCGATGCGGGCGGGGAAGCATGTTTATTGCGAGAAGCCGCTCACGCACAACATCTGGGAGGCACGCCACGTGGCGAAGGTCGCGGCGGAGACGAAGGTGGCGACGCAACTCGGTAGCCAAGGGCATTCTTCGGTGGGCACGCGGGAGACGATCGAGCTGATCCAGGACGGAGCGATCGGGGCGATCCGCGAGATCCACGCATGGGCCGGAACGGGAAGATGGAACGCCGGATTGAAAGGCGCTCCGAAAGGTGGCGGCGAAGTGCCTGCGGGATTGAACTGGGATCTGTGGTTGGGACCGCGTGAAGCGCGTCCGTTTGATCCGGCTTATTTTCCCGTCGCGTGGAGGGACTTCTGGGATTTCGGAACGGTGGGCATCGGCGACATCGGCTGCCATGATCTCAACAGTGCGGTGCGTGCGCTGGATCTGCCGATCCCGTCGCGGATCGAGAGCTCCGGTTCCGGCGAGATGAATGCGGAGATCGGACCTTACGGTTCGGTGGTGAACTACGATTTCGATGCCAGCGGCGGCCGGCCGCCGGTAAGGCTGACCTGGTATGACGGCGGATTGACGCCGCCGACCCATCCGCTGCTGCGCTGTGTCGCACGACCGAAACGGGGGTCGATCTACATCGGTGAAAAAGGCGTGATCCAGTGCGAGGGCAACGGCGGCCCTCCGGCTCTCTTCCTCGCCGACAAAGGGGCATCCCATGCGAAACCGGCCGAACGGCTGAAGCGCTCGAACGGGCATCACCGCGATTGGATCGACGCCTGCAAGGGCGGCGCGCCGGCCACGAGCCCGTTCGACTACGCGGCGCACCTCACCGAGATCGTGTTGCTGGGAGTCCTGTCGCTGCGCATGCAGAAGCCGATCGACTGGGACGCGGCCGCGATGAAAGCCAAAGGGCTACCCGGGGCTGATCCGTTCATCCGGGAAAGCTGCCGCAAAGGCTGGGAGATCGTTTGACGGAAGTGATGGCACATCGAGTGCTGGTTGGGACGGAGCGCTTCCCGCTCCGTTCCTGATGCCAATCCCGCCTGACGAAGTCACACCGGTCAAGGCGCCGGCCCTCGTCGCGCTGGCGGCCGGGGTGGTGCTTTCCGTTCTGGTGACGGCCGCGCTCTGGCAGAGCCGCGAGAAGACGCGGCGGGACGAGGTCCAGCGGATCGCGCAGGACCGGGTGGATGTCATCCGCGGGCAGGTTCTCCGATCCATGGAGGCGCTCCATGGCGTCGCCGCGTTGTTCGCCGCGAAGCCGGACATCAGCCGGACGGAGTTCGCGAAATTCGTCGGTGGATCGCTCGACCGCCAACCGGAGTTGCAGGCGCTCGCATGGGATCCGCGGGTGACCGATGACGAGCGGGCGGCATGGGAGGAGAAAGCCCGGACCGAAGGATTTCCCGGATTTGTTTTCACCGAGGAAATATCGGAAGGGCACCGCGTCCCGGCGGGGCGGCGGGAAATCTACTACCCGGTCTATTATCTCGAGAGCCTGCGGAAGAACGCGCCGGCATTCGGCTTCGACGTCGGTTCCGAGCCGCGGCGGCGGATGGCCCTCCTGCGTGCGCGCGACACCGGTGAGCCGACGGCGACGGCACCCATCCGGTTGGCGCAGGAACCGGCTTCGCAACAGGGGTTCATCGTTTTCCAACCCGTCTATCATGGTCCGGAGGCGACCGTGGAGGAGAGGAAGGCTTCATTGGCCGGCTTCGCGACGGCGGTGTTCCGCATCGGCGATCTCATCGAACTGACCCTCGGACGCCGTTCCGGAAATCCGGTGGCACTGACGGTGCTCGACCAGGAGGATGGCTCGCGTCTCTATCGTCAGGACGGACCGAGAACCGAAAGCGCACCGTCCTGGGAGACCTTCCTCGAAGTTGCCGGCCGCAAATGGACCCTGAAGTTCGAGCCGACCCCCGCGTTTCCGCGTTCCAATTCCGACCTGTTGCCATGGGGAGCGCTGGCCGCCGGACTCGCCGTCACCGGTCTCACCGTGGCCTACCTGTGGGGCACCGCGCGCCGCACCGCCGCCATGAGCCGAGAAGTCGCGGTGCGGAAATCCGCTGAAGCCGCCGCCGAATCCGCGAATCAGGCGAAGTCGGAATTCCTCGCGAACATGAGTCATGAGATCCGGACGCCGATGAACGCGATTCTCGGTTATTCGCAGATCCTTTCGCGGGATGACGCCCTGCCGTCGTTCCACCGTGATGCCGTGGCGACGATCATCAGCAGCGGCGGGCACCTGCTTCATCTGATCGATGAAATCCTCGATCTGTCGAAAATCGACGCGGGCCGGATGGAAATGACGGTTTCGGATTTCGATCCGGCCGGACTGGTCCGCGAACTCGCGGCGATGTTCCAGCATCCGTGCGAGGAAAAGCAGCTCGGGCTCCGCGTCGAATTCTCCGGGAAGTCCGGCCCGGTTCGCGGCGATGAAGGGAAACTGCGTCAGGTGCTGATCAACCTGCTTGGCAATGCGGTGAAATTCACCCGGGCCGGAGTGGTCGGCCTGAAGGTTTCACGGACGGGTGACGACTGGCGTTTCGAGGTTGCTGATACCGGACCCGGTGTCGCACTGGAGATGGCGGAGAAAATCTTCGATCCGTTCCAACAGGGTGCCGATCACACGAAGACCGGCGGCACCGGCCTCGGTCTCGCGATCGCGCGGCGCCAGGTGGAACTGATGGGTGGCACGCTCGATCTGAAATCGGAGCCCGGGAAGGGTTCGGTGTTCATCGTCAGCGTGAAACTTCCGGCTTCCGCGGTGGCGCGGGAATCCGCGGCCGCCAGAACCATTTCACGGCTTTCAGCGGGCTCGCGCGTGCGTGCGCTGGTCGTCGACGATATCGCGGAAAACCGCAGCGTGCTTTCGACCATGCTCGCGCAGATCGGCTGCGAGGTCGTCCTTGCGGAGGACGGCAGGCAGGCGCTGGAGGTCGCCCGCGTTTCCAAACCCGGCATCGTTTTCATGGACATCCGTCTGCCGGGCGCCGACGGACTGCAGATCACGCGGCGGTTGGCCGAAGACCAGCCGGAGCTGAAACTCGTCGCGACTTCCGCTTCGGCCCTCGCACGTGATCGCGAGGAATGCTTGCAGGCGGGGTG
>DATLIO010000398.1:0-2078 GCA_035539355.1 Luteolibacter sp. | reverse complement strand
GAAGGGAAGCGGTGGCGAAAGTGAAATGGGTTTTCATGGTCGCGGGCGGACGGAACAGGTCCGGCAAAAGCAATCAACCCGATTTTGCGGAGATTGTCCAGTGCGACGGCCTGCGGGCCTGACGTGGCTTGTGAATTGCTTGTCGGAGCGAACCTGCCCATGATCTCATGGGAGATTCCCAATCATGAACCAATCCGAATTATATCCGCGTGATCTGAGGGGTTACGGAAAGAATCCGCCGTTCGCGGATTGGCCGGGCGGGGCGAAAATCGCGGTGCAGTTCGTGCTGAATTACGAGGAGGGCGGGGAGAACTGCGTGCTTCATGGCGATGCGGGATCGGAGCGGTTTCTCTCGGAAATCGTCGGGGCCGAGTCGTATCCGGCGCGGCACATGAGCATGGAGTCGATCTACGAATACGGATCGCGCGCCGGCGTGTGGCGGATTTTGCGGGAGTTCGAGAACCGTGGGCTGCCGTTGACGGTTTTCGGGGTGTCGATGGCGTTGGAGCGTTGTCCGGAGGTGACGTCGGCTTTCGTGGAACTCGGCCATGAAATCGCCTGCCATGGATGGCGGTGGATCCATTATCAGAATTTGGACGAGGCGACGGAGCGCGAGCACATGAGGATCGGGATGGAAATCATCGAGCGCATGACCGGGCAACCGGCGCTGGGTTGGTATACCGGTCGCGACAGTCCGAACACCCGGCGCCTGGTTGCGGATCACGGCGGGTTTCTTTACGACTCGGATTACTATGGGGACGATCTGCCGTTCTGGACGAAAGTGACGAAAACCGACGGTGAGGAAACGCCGCATCTGATCGTGCCATACACGCTCGATTCGAATGATATGAGGTTCGCGACTCCACAGGGTTTCAATACAGGGGAGCACTTTTTCGAGTATCTCCGCGATGCCTTCGACGTGCTGTATGCGGAAGGTTCGGAAAGCCCCAGGATGCTTTCGGTAGGAATGCACTGCCGTCTGTTAGGCAGGCCGGGACGGTTCCGAGGATTGCAGAAATTCCTCGATCACATCCAGAAGCACGATCGGGTCTGGGTGGCGCGTCGTGTCGATATCGCACGACATTGGCGCGACCGGCATCCGTTCAAGGAATGACGAAACAATCTCACGGTTTCAGCCAAAGGGATTCCGTGAGATTCTCCTCGATGCAGTTGTTCCCGGGGCCGCCGCGATCGATGACGATGAAGTCGCTGGTCTTTCCAAGGGCGAGCAGCGGATGATGCCAGGTGTTCCTGGCATAGTTCACGCCCTGCCAACCTTCGGTGATGAAGGCGCGGAAGTTTTCATGAACCAGCGGGCCGGGAAGGGCGACGACGATGAGGTAGGGCGAATCATCAAGGGGGACGAACGCCTGGCTGCCGAAAGGATGGCGTTCCATCATCCTGATTTCGAAAGGCAGCTCGCGTGGCTGGCCGCGGAAGACATTGACGAGCGGCCGGCCGCCTTCGTCGGTGACGTCGATGTTCGCGAGATCGTGGAAGCGTTCGGTGGTGCCGAGGTTGATCGGATAATGATGCGCGCCGCCGAGCTGGATGACATCGCCGAAAGGGGCGAAGGCTTCGCGCGTCAGTTTTTCGATCGGGAGGAATTTCATTTCGGTCCGGCGATCGTGCCGAGCAGACGGAGACGCGAAACGCCGCCGTCGGGGAAAATGTTGAGCCGGACGTGGGTGACCAGTCCGAGGTCGATGACTTCGCTTTCGAAGGAATGCTCGTGGCTCATTTCGAGTTTCTGGCTGGGAAGCAGCTCCGGCCAGAACATCGACTGCGTGATGGTGGAACTGTCGGTGCCGTGGGTGACGTGCGCGGCTTGCAGCGAGCAACGGTCCGGGTAGTTGCCCTTGAAGAACGCGGTGTCGACGATGACCTTTCTGACGACCCCGGGATGGGCGAGGGCGATGATGCACCAGTCGTTTCCGGGTTCGCGGCGGCGGCGCGTTTCCCATCCGTCGCCCATGTTTTCGCCGCGGCCGGGCATGAGGAGATTCGAGGCGAGGCCGAAATGCTGGTCGTTCGCACCGATGATGTAGGCGCCGTTCTCGATCGCCGCGAGATTGACG
>DATLIO010000397.1:0-4883 GCA_035539355.1 Luteolibacter sp. | reverse complement strand
CACCACTGATCACTGATCACTGATCACTCGGCACTTCTTTCCATGCTCAATCTGCTCCCTCTTGCCTGGAAACAGCTCAGTCGCCACCGGCTCCGGACGACGCTGACGATCTTCGGCGTCGCGTCCGGCATGTTCCTTTTCACTGCCGTCGAAACGCTCCAGCGTTCGCTCTCCGCCGCCACCGAGGAAACCGCCGCGGATACGACGCTCGTCGTCTACCGCGAAAACCGCTTCTGCCCTGCGACCTCCCGGTTGCCCGAGCACTACGTCGATGAAATCCGCCGCATCCCCGGCGTGCGTGAGGCGATCCCGATCCAGATCGTCGTCAACAACTGCGGGGCCAGTCTCGACGTCATCACCTTCCGCGGTGTTCCCGAAGACCAGCTCGGAAAGTTCGCTCCAGAAATCAAGATCGTGAGCGGCTCGGAAGCCGATTACGAAAAGCGCGATGACGGCGCTCTTCTCGGCGAACAATTCGCCCGCCGCCGCGGCCTCAAACCCGGCGACAAATTCGACGCCGTCGGCATCACCGTCCACGTTTCCGGCATCATCACCTCGCCGTTTCCGCAGGACAACAACGTCGCCTACGTCAAACTCCCCTTCCTTCAGCAGGCGTCGCGCACCGGACTCGGCGTGGTCACCCAGTTCAACGTCCGGGTGAACTCGTCCGCCGATCTCAAACCGGTCGCCACCGCCATCGACCAACGTTTCAAATCGGATCAATCCCCGACCAACACGCGTCCCGAGAAAGCCTTCTTCGCCGAAACCGCGGGCCAGCTCATCGAGCTCATCGGTTTCACCCGCTGGCTCGGACTCGGCGCCGTGCTCGCCGTCATCGCCCTTGTCGGAAATTCCATCCTGCTCATCGTCCGCGGCCGCGTGAAGGAGAACGCCGTTCTCCGCACACTCGGTTATTCCTCGAAAGCCATCCTCTTCCTCGTCGTCAGTGAAGGCGGATTGCTCGGACTGCTCGGTGGATTTCTCGGAACCGCCCTCGCGACCGGATTTCTCCGCTGGCAGAGTTTCACGCTCGGCAGCGAAGGCATGACCCTTGCGATCCGTCCCGACCTCGTCACCGCCGCCTATGCTGTGGCCGCGGCATTCATCCTCGCACTCGCGGCTTCCATCTACCCGGCATTGCAGGCGATCCGTCAGCCGATCGTGAAATCCCTGCGCTCATAACAGCGATGCTTCCACTCACCTACGCCATCCGGAACCTTTTCCGCGACAAGTCGCGCCTCGCGCAGACGGTCGGCGGCAGCGCTCTGGTTGTGTTGCTCGTCATGGCCGCCGCGGCACTCAACGGTGGCATGAAGCAGGTCCTCTCCGCTTCCGGTTCGCCGCTCAACGCCATCCTCCTCGGAGCGGGCAGCGAGGAATCCATCCAACGCAGCGAGATCGCCGAGCGCACCGCAGGCATCGCATCCGCCGCCGTCGCCGGTGTTTCCCAAACCCTCGGCCAACCCGCGGTTTCCACGGAAATCCACTACATGACCTATCTCCAGGTCGCCGGGAAATCCAAAGCGCAGGCCCTTTTCCGAGGTGTCACTCCCGCCGCGCTCCGCGTGCATCCGGAAGTCCGCTTGCTCGAAGGCACGTTTCCTAAATCCGGAGAGATCCTCATCGGCAAGCTCGCGTTCCGCAAACTCGGCCTGCAGCCGTCCGATCTCAAACCCGGCATGACCGCGTTGCTCGATGGTTCGCAGGTCACCATCTCCGGCACCTTCGCAGCACCTGGTACCGTCATGGAATCGGAAATCTGGGCACCGCTTTCCGACATCCGCATGCTTGCCCAACGCGAAACGGTTTCCTGCGTCGTCCTCCGTCTCGACGATCCCGACGATTTCGCCGAAGCCGATCTTTTCTCGAAACAACGCCTCGATCTCGAACTCACCGCGCTGCGCGAAAGCGACTACTACGCCCACCTCGCCAACTTCTTCAAACCGCTCCGTCTCATGACATGGATCACCGCCGGCCTCGTCGCCGCCGGCGCGCTCTTCGGCGGGCTCAACACGCTCTACGCCGCGTTCGCTTCCCGCATCAAGGAACTCGCGACGCTGCAGGCGATCGGCTACACCCGCACCGCGTTGCTCGTTTCGCTCATCCAGGAAAGCCTCATCGCCTGTCTGACCGGCACGCTCGTCGCCAGCGCCCTCGCGTTGCTGATCCTCGATGGCCGCACGATCCCGTTTTCCATCGGCGCCTTCACCGTCACCATCACGCCTTCGATCGCTGTCATCGGTCTCGTCACCGGTGTCCTTCTCGGCGTCATCGGTGCGCTCCCACCCGCCATCCGCTGCCTGAAACCTTCACTGCCATCCGCCTTGCGTTCCTGATTTTCCAATCCAACTTCCGACCATGAAATCCACCGCCCTGAACCTGTCACTCGTCCTTCCCCTCCTTTTCGCAAGCTGCAAACAGGAGACCAAGGAAACCGCCGCCGCTCCCACGACCACGATCCCTCTCGACGGATATTTCACCTCGACCGCTCCCGCCAATCCTCAGCCGATCCATCTGGTCCGCACCACCTCCAAACCCGGTGACACCGTCACCGTCAGCGGACTCGTCATGGGCCGCGAGACACCCTTCGTCGACGGCCGTGCCGCGTTCGTTCTCGGCGATCCGACGAAAATCACCTCTTGCGACAAAATGCCGGGCGAGGATCACTGCAAAACACCGTGGGACGCCTGCTGTGACACACCCGAAGCGAAAAAGGAAAACACCGCCACGATCCAGATCGTCGGCGCGGACAACCGCGTGGTGAAGCAATCGATCAAAGGTCAGAAAGGGCTCAAGGAACTCAGCGCCGTGACGCTCACCGGCACCGTCGACAAAGCCTCGACTCCGGAAGCGCTCATCATCAACGCCACCGCGATGCACGTCGGGGAGTGAAGGTCCGGGCGCCGAATCCGCTCGCTTCGTGCCATTCATCCTTTAGAAACTGACGCCATGGATCCGTCAGTTTCACCTCCCCCGATGCCTCCGTCCTATCAGAGCTTCGAGGATGCGAACCATCTGAAGATGCTTGCCATCGGGCACTACATCGCTGGCGGGCTCACCGCCTTCTTTTCGTGCTTCACGCTGATCTACATCTTCATGGGTGGAGCGATCCTGAGCGGGGCCTTCCCGATGCATTCCAGTCCGGGTTCGACGGTCGTGACCTCGACGCCTTCCAGCCCCGGCACCACTTCGCCGGGCATCACTCCGCCTCCACCCAGCCCCGCTCCGCCCGTTGTCAGCTCCACTCCTCCGGTTTCAGGACATCCGGAACGCTGGATGGGTGGTTTCATGCTCGGCATCGGGCTCTTCGGTCTGATTTTCGGAATGAGCCTCGCCATCTGCCTTTTTCTCGTCGGCCGCTGGCTCACCGCGCGAAAACACCCGACGTTCTGCTTCGTCGTCGCCTGCATCCAGTGCATCAACATGCCGCTCGGCACCTTGCTCGGAGTCTTCACCATCCTGGTGCTGAACCGTCCTTCCGTGCGGGCATTGTTCATCGCCGGTCCGGCCGAGAACAATTTCGTCCGTCACTGAAAAACAAAACGGCGGACCGGTAGGAAACCGATCCGCCGTCTGTTCCTAAAGAATCAAGCCACCAGCGCTTTGAGGCGCTTGCAGACTTCCTCGACGTTCGCGCGCGAGTTGAAGGCGGAGATCCGGAAGTAACCTTCACCGGCGGAGCCGAAGCCGGAACCCGGAGTGATCACGACCTGCGCTTCGGAAAGCATCTTGTCGAACATGTCCCATGAGGTCAGGCCTTGCGGGCAGCCGACCCAGACATACGGCGCGTTTTCGCCGCCGAACACAGGAAGACCTGCGGCGGCCGCGGCTTCGCGGAGCAGCTTGGCGTTGCCCATGTAGTGCTCGATCAGCGCGCTGACTTCCTTCTTCCCTTCCTCGGAGAAAACGGCGGCCGCGGCCTTCTGGACCGGATAGCTCGCACCGTTGAACTTCGTGCTGTGACGGCGGGACCAGAGCTGGTGGAGCGGCACGCGCGTGCCATCGCCCGCGTCGCCGGAAACCGATTTCGGGATCACGATGTAGGCGCAGCGCACACCGGTGAAGCCGCCGTTTTTCGAGAACGAACGGAACTCGATCGCCACGTCCTTCGCACCTTCGATTTCGAAGATCGAACGCGGGATCGACGGATCCTGGATGAACGCTTCGTAAGCCGCGTCGAAAAGAATGATCGCGTCGTTCTTCTTCGCGTAAGCCACCCAGGCTTCGAGCTGCTCGCGGGTCGCGACGGCGCCCGTCGGGTTGTTCGGGAAGCAGAGATAGATCAGGTCGGCTTTTTCCGAAGGAACGTCGGCGACGAACTTGTTCGCCGCGTTGCACTCGAGATAGAGCAGGCCTTCGTAGGCACCCTTCTCATTCGCATCGCCGGTGTTGCCGGCCATGACGTTGGTGTCGACGTAAACCGGATACACCGGGTCGGTGATCGCGATCACGTTGCCCTTGCCGAAGATGTCGAGGATGTTGCCCGTGTCGCACTTCGAGCCGTCGGAGATGAAAACCTCGTCGGCGGAGATGCCGAGACCCTTGAACTGGTTGTCGACGATCGCCTGGCGGAGGAACTCGTAACCCTGTTCCGGACCGTAGCCCTTGAAGCTCGCGCGGTTGGCCAGCTCGTCGACGCCGTCGTGCATGGCTTTCACCACGGCGGAAGGCAGCGCTTCGGTCACGTCGCCGATGCCGCAGCGGATGATGCGGGCGGCCTTGTCAGGGTTCGCTTCGGTGTAGGCTTTCACCCGGCGGGCGATTTCAGGGAAAAGGTAACCCGCCTTCAGTTTCAGGAAATTCGCGTTGATCGTAGCCATGGCCGCGGAGGTTTAGCGGCCCGCCCCGGCCCGCGCAAGTGGAAGAAAACGGACCCGCCCGCG
>DATLIO010000396.1:0-5474 GCA_035539355.1 Luteolibacter sp. | reverse complement strand
CCTTTCAGCCGCCCTTCTTTTCGCATCCTTCGCATCCTTTGCATCCGCCGCCGGCAACCGCGTCATCCTCGACAAAGCCGCCGTCGAAATCCTCGGCATCGAGACCACCGAAGTCACCGAATCCGATTTCGAGGAAACCGCCTTCGCGCTCGGCCGCATCGAGGAAATCCCCGAAAACCACGGTGTTCTCAGCAGCCGCATTCCCGGACGCGTCGTCGGCATCGAGGCCCGCGAAGGCGACACCGTCACCGCAGGCCAGACGCTCGTCCGCGTCGAATCCCGTCAACCCGGGGATCCACCGCCGGTCATCGATCTGAAAGCGCCCATCGGCGGACTCGTCGTCGAGTCGCACGTCCGCATCGGCGAACCGGTCGAGCCTGAGAAGGAACTACTGGACATCTCGGACTTGAACAACGTGCTCGCCATCGCGCGCATCCCGGAACATCAGGCCGGAAAACTCAAACCCGGTTCCACCATCGCCCGCATCCGCATCGCCGCGCTCGGAGACGAAGCGTTCGAAGGAAAGATGCTCCGCTTCGGCACTTCCGCGGATCGCACGAGCGGCACGATCGACGCCGTGTTCCAGATCCCCAATCCCGGACTCCGCATGCGCCCCGGCATGCGCGCTGAATTCGAAGTCGTGCTCTCGAAACGGGCAGGCGTCCTTTCGGTTCCGAAAGAAGCCGTCCAAGGCGATCCCGCCACGCGCCACGTGTTCGTGAAGGATTTCGATCTGCCGAACACGTTCGTCAAAACGCCCGTGAAGCTCGGCCAGACCGGCGGCGGCCGCATCGAAATCCTCTCCGGTGTTTTTCCCGGCGATGAAGTCGTCACCCACGGCGCCTATCCGCTCGGTTTCGCCGGTGGTGCGGGTCCTTCGTTGAAAGAAGCTCTCGATGCCGCGCACGGCCACGAACACAACGAGGACGGTTCCGAAAAAGGATCGGCTCCGGAAGCTGGTCACGAAGACCATGACCATGGCGATGAGGATCACGACCACGATCATGCCGCCGCTTCACCGATCCGTGAACGCGTCTTGATAGGCCTTGCCGGGCTCTTCGCCACGCTGTTCGCCGTCACCCTTTTCATCAAACGCCAGCCCGCCGCCTGAGCCATGCTCGACAAGCTCATCCGCTTTTCACTCCGCAGCCGCGCGTTCATCGTCGGCCTCGCGATCCTGATTCTGGCGCTCGGTTTCCACACCGCCACCGAACTGCCCGTCGAGGTCCTGCCCGATCTGACGAAGCCGACGGTCACCATCCTCACCGAAGCCGACGGCCTCGCTCCGGAAGAAGTCGAATCCCGCGTCACCCAGCCGATCGAAAACGCGCTCATGGGCGTGGCGGGCCTCACCCGGCTCCGTTCGAACAGCGACGTTTCGCTTTCGCTCGTCTACGCCGAGTTCGATTGGGGCACCGATGTCTACAAGGCCCGCACGCTCGTCCAGGAACGCCTTCAATCCGTCCGCGGTTCGCTGCCGCAAAACACCGAGCCGTTCCTGACGCCCGTCGCATCACTCATGGGTGAGATCCTTCTCGTCGGTGTCCGCTCGACGATCCCCGAAGGCCAGGAAGGTCATGTCGCCGCGCGCGAGGTCAGGACCATCGCCGATTGGACCATCCGCAAGCGTCTCCAGAGCATTTCCGGCGTCGCCGAAATCCTCAACATGGGCGGAGGCATCCAGCAGATCCAGATCCAGCCGGATCCGTCACGGATGCAGGCGCACGGCGTTTCGCTCGCCGAGCTTGAAGCCGCCGCGGCCAAAGCCGCGGACACTTCGACCGGTGGCTTCATCAGCACCGGTCCGCAGGAAATCATGGTCCGCAATCTCGCGATGACCGTCGCTCCCGACGTCATCGCGAAGACGGCCGTCAAGGATGTCGGCGGCAATCCCGTCAGCATCGGTGATGTCGCGAAAGTGGTCTGGGACATCGAGCCGATGCGTGGCGATGCGAGCGTGAACAACACGCGCGGCGTGATCATGAGCGTCACCAAATCGCCCGGCTTCGACACGCTGAAGCTCACGGGGCAGATCGACGCCGCTCTCAAGGAACTCGCCCCCGCATTGCCGAAAGGCGTGGAAGCCGTCCCGCTCTTCCGTCAGGCGGATTTCATCCAACACGCCGTCGGCAACCTCAAAGATGCGATCTTCGAGGGCGCGATCATGGTGATCATCGTCCTGCTTCTCTTCCTGCTGAATATCCGGACGACACTCATCACGCTCTCCGCGATGCCGCTTTCGTTCGCGATCACTCTGCTCATTTTCAAATGGCAGGGCATCAGCGTGAATTCGATGACGCTCGGCGGCCTTGCCGTGGCGATCGGGATGGTCGTCGATGACGCGATTGTCGACGTGGAGAACGTCTTCCGTCGGCTGAGGGAAAACGCGGCCTTGCCCGATCCGCGGCCGGCACTCGAAGTCATCGCCGCCGCATCGGGCGAGGTGCGGAATTCGATTCTTTATGCGACGATCATCATCGTCCTCGTCTTCCTTCCCCTGCTCGGACTCACCGGCGTCGAAGGCCGTCTTTTCTCCCCGATCGCGATCGCGACGATCGTCAGCATGATCGCTTCGTTCGTGGTTTCACTTACGGTGATTCCCGTACTTTGCTCGTTCCTGCTCAGACCGAAGCCTTCCGCGGATGCGCACAAGGACGGGCCGGTCACCCGCGGGATGAAATGGCTGGTGAAGCACACGCTTCTCCGTGCGGGCCTCGATCATCCGGTGCTGGTCACGTTGGTCGCGGCCACCGCCCTCGGCGGTTCGTTGTTCCTGTATCCCCTGATGGGCAAGGATTTCCTGCCCGCTTTCAACGAGGATACGGCGCTCGTTTCCACCGCCGCCGCACCCGGAACCTCTCTGGAACAGATGAACCTGATCTGCGACGTCCTCGAACGCCGGATTTCGGAGATCCCCGGCGTCAACAAGGTCGGCCGCCGCCTCGGCCGGGCGGAACGCGGCGATCATGTGGTTCCCGTTTCCACCGCGGAGTTCGACATCGACTTCCGGGGCGCGGATGGAAAGGAAAACCGTCCGCGCGCGGAAGTCCTCGAAGACATCCGCAGGACGATCCGCACCGTGCCCGGAACCTTCAGCGTGCTCACCGGTCCTCTCGCCGACCGCATCGGCCACATGCTCAGCGGCGTTTCCGCGCCCGTGGCCGTGAAGATCTTCGGCCCGGACCTCGATGAGCTGCGCGACATCGGCGATCAGGTCCAAGCCATCGCGAAGACCATTCCCGGCTTCGAGGACGCCCGCACGGACATCCAGTCCACGATCCCGCAACTGCGGGTCGAACCGGATCGTGACCGCTCGCTCGCCTACGCCACCACACCCGGAGAAATCAACGAACAGCTTTCCACGATGATGGGCGGCAAGACCGTCGCCGAACTCCGTGAAGGCCCGCGATCGATCGATCTCGTGGTCCGGCTCCCGGAAAACCTCCGCGACAGCCGCGAGAAAATCGCCGCGCTTCCTCTCGAGACCGCCGGTGACCGCCGCATCCCTGTTGCGTTGCTCGCCGATGTCCACGAAGCGAAAGGTCCGAACGTGATCCTCCGTGAAAACAGCCAGCGCCGTTTCGTTGTCGCGATCAAACCGACGGCCCGCGACGTCTCAACGCTTGTGAAGAAATTGCAGTCCGGGATTTCCGAAAAGATCAGAACGCCGGAGGGCTACTTCATCACCATCGAAGGCGAGTTCCAGGCCCAGAAGGCCGCGTCCACGCGGATCGCGCTGCTTTCGGCCGCGGTGCTGGTCGTCGTGGCATTCCTGCTCCACGGCTATTTCAAGAGCTGGTCGCTCACGGCGCAGGTGCTCTTCAACATCCCGCTCGCCCTCATCGGCGGCCTCGTTTTCACGTGGCTGAAACTCGACAACATCAGCATCGCTACGCTGGTCGGCTTCATCGCCGTCGGAGGCATCGCGGCCCGGAACGGGATCATGATGATCTCCCATTACCTGCATCTCATCCGCCACGAAGGTGAAACCTTCAGCCGCGAAATGATCGAGCGCGGCACCTTGGAGCGCCTCGTTCCCGTGCTCATGACCGCGCTTTCCGCAGGCATCGGACTGGTCCCGCTCGTCCTCGCCGCCGACCAACCGGGCAAGGAGATCCTTCATCCCGTCGCCGTGGTCATCGTCGGCGGCCTCCTCTCCTCCACCCTGCTCGACATGGCGGTCACCCCCGCCCTCTTCCGTCTCTTCGGCCGCAAGGCCTCTCTCAACATCCAGACCAAAACCAACAACTTATGAAACCGATCCATACATTGCTGACCCTCGTCGCCCTCGCCTTTTCCCCGGCCATCCACGCCGCGGAAAAACATGACCACGACCACAAGGACCACCAACACGAGAAAAAGGAAGCCGGTCCCAATGGCGGCCGGATTCTCCTCTCGGTTGAACCCCATTTTGAATTCCTCATCACCGCGGACCGGAAGATCCGCCTCACTCCTTTGGGAAATGATCACAAACCGGTCGCACTCAAGGAACAGTCCGCCACGGCGACCGGAGGCGATCGCTCGAATCCCACCAAATTCACCTTCACCAAGGATGGGGAAACCCTCCTTTCCGACAAGCCTCTCCCTGCTGGAAACGACAACCCGCCGCTGATCCTTCAGATCAAAACCTCACCTGATGCAAAGCCGGTCACGGAGCGCTTCAATGTCAATCTGGCCGACTGTGGGGATTGCAAACACAAGGAGTACGCATGCATCTGCGGGCACGAACACTGAATGTTATTGCAACTGTGATTTTTCGGCCTTTTTAAGGTTTGCGTAATATTAACTTTCACGGAGTAAGGGGGCGTTTTAAACTACAGGCCTTCCTGTCGCTCCGTCATGCACCCACGACTCCGTCTCCTGTTCCGCGGTTTGCTCATCCTGGCACCACTGGGTTGCGGGGCTCAGACACTTTATGATTTCGGCAATCCCACCGCGGATGAGCAAATGTATATCGAGCTGATCAACCGAGCCCGGAACGATCCTTCCGGAGAAGGCGAGCGTCTCGCGACCACTACCGATCCCGACGTTCGTTTCGCCAGAAATTATGCTAAGGTCAACCTGACGACCTTGCGGAACGAATTCAACGCATTGACTCCCCTGATGCCTCCGCTTGTCCCGAACGCGAAGCTGATGACCATCGCCCGCCAACACTCCGGGTGGATGCGTGACAATGGCATTCAGTCCCACACCCAGTCCAACAACCCAGGATGGGTAACCTATGCCAATCGTTTGAGCAGTATCGGTTACACGTACAATGGAGCTGCCGATAATGTTTATGCTTATGCTAAATCCCCATGGCACGGGCATGCCGGATTCGAGATCGACTGGCGTGGTGATAACTCAGGCCTAGACGGAGGAATGCAGAACCCCCGTGGTCATCGTGACAATATCCACGATCTATCGCCGATCTATCGCGAAATCGGGGTCGGCGTGACATACGGCGGCATCAACGGGGTCGGCCCGTCCCAAGT
>DATLIO010000395.1:0-2869 GCA_035539355.1 Luteolibacter sp. | reverse complement strand
GACGACGGCGATGTTCAGCGGCCAGATGAGTTCGGCGTATTCCTTGCCGCGGGTGAGGCCTGCGGGAAGCGTGATGGCGGCGCCGACGATGATGAGCTGCCAACCCCAGAAGTGGATTTTCGACAGCAGGTCGGAGGCGGTGCGGACCTTGCAGAGCCGTTGGGTGGAGTAGTAGACGCCGGCGAAGGCCTGGTAATTGCCGGTCGGCACTTTCAGTTTTTCGGCGATCAACTTCGCCATGAAGAGATTGCGGATGGTGGGGATGACCGAGGCGCGCATGATCCCGATCGCCGATTCGTCGGCTTCGAGCTGCTGGTCGATGAGCTCGATGGCACGGAGCGCGTCGCCTTTCTGGATCGACTTGCCGATTTCAAAGACGACGGCGGCGCGGCTGAGCGGGACCATCACGCGGACGTCGTTTTCCGTAACGGTGCGGCGGTCCGGGCCGAGATACAGGTCGAGTTTCTCGAGTTCGTTGCCGATCTGCTGCGATTGTTCGCCGGCGAGGAGGATGAAGAGTTCGAGCGCATCGGGCTCGAATTGGAGGCCGAGTTCGGCGGAGCGTCTGCCCACCAGTTGGCCGACCTGGTCCTGCCAATCGTCGCGCGAGGTGTCGATGCGGTCGTAGGTTTGGACGTCCGCCGCCTTTTCGATGAACTTCCAGAAGCCGCGGCGTTTGTCGACGCCTTGGGCGGTGAGGAGGAATTTCACGCCGTCCGGAAGGCCTTTCTCGAGCGTGGCGCGGAGCGATTCGATGCCGGCTTCGGTTCGCTGGGAGCGGCCGGTCACGGAATCGGAGAGGAAATTGACGTTGCGCAGCCAGACCACCTTGTCGCCGCCGAACATCGGGATCGTCAGGAGCGACTGGACCGTCGAGGCGCAGATTTCAAACGCGGAATCCGAGTTGTCCGCGATGCCATCGATGGTTTCGTGGGTGAATCCGTCGTCCACGCCGCCGGTGAGCTGGTTGTGGAGGTGAAGCGCCTTTTCGCGGACGAGCCCTTCATCGGTGCCGACGACGGCGAAGAAGTTTCCGGAGCTGGACGGTTTCGGTTTGGCGGCCACGGGGGGACTATGAACATCGAACTTTCAACGTCCAACATCGAACATTGAAGTTTCCGGTGGAAAACGCACTGGGTTGGCGCGTAGTGTTTGAACGTATGAAGAACCCCATATTCTTTGCTATTTTCGCCGCCGTGTCGCTGATCCCGCTGACCGGTTCCGCGCAGGACAAACATTCCAAACTCCATGACCAGATGGAGAAAATGGACGACGCCTACAAGGCGTTCCGGAAGGAGACCGACCCGGCGAAAGGTGCCGCTCTTGCGCGTGAAGCGCAGTCTTACGCGATCCAGAGTCTCGCGGAAGTGCCGGAACTGGTGAAGGAAATCAAGGATCCGGCGGAAAAAGCGAAGGCCGAGGTCACCTACAAGAAGATGATGGCGAAGCTGGTCATCTCACTTTGCGAGGTCGAGGAGGCGTTCCTGAACGGCAAGGTCGAGGACGTGGAAAAAATCGTCGATGCGCTGAAGGACCAGAAGAAGGAAGGCCACGACAAGTTCGTGCCTGAGGAATGAGATGATTTCACGGAAAAGCCCGCTGGTTCGCACCGGCGGGCTTTTTCATTGGAGAGTGGGATCGCCCGTTATTCGACGACGACCGTGCTGCCGACCCTCATCTTCGAGTAGACGAGCGGCATGACCTTGCTCGGGCCGCGGATGCAGGCGTGCGAAGCGGGATAGCGTTTGACCGGGCCGATGTGGTGGCCGACGCCGTCCCAGGTGAGGCGCATCCAGTATTTCATCGGAGCGCCGACGAATTTGCCGCCTTCGGGGACCGTGTCGGTGAAGGCATCGGCGTCGCCATTGATGACGTTGCCTTCGGCGTCATACATCTTGCCGTAGCGGTTCGAGCTCTTGTCGACGACCTTTTCGAGGATCTTGTAGGTGCCGGGAGGTGTCGGGCGGCTCTTGATGCCGGAGCAGATCGGGTAGTCCATGACGACCTCATCGCCGTTTTTCAGGATGCCGCGCTGGGTGGAGAGGTTGATGATGATGTTCGAATTCGAGGCGTCGGTTTTCGCGAGCAGTTCCTCGTTTCTCCAGACGTCGTAGGTCTTGGGGTATTTCGGTTCGGCCTTGAAATTTTCGTAAGTGCCTTCCGGATAAGGATTCTTGAAGGTGTTGCCGTCCTTTTTCGTCGTGGCGGCCGGGTCGGGTTTGTTCGCACAACTGGCGAGCAGCATCGCGGCGACGGTGGCGGAAATCTGGAAAATGAGGCGGACTGCGTTCATGAGGTCGTTCGGGCGGGCCGTTCCTACCGGGAAAATCCCCAGAAAGCAATGACAGGAATCTAACGGCAGAGCGTGTCGTAAAACGCTCTGGCTGTGAGGCGATCTCCTTCGGCGGACGGATGGCTGCCGTCTTCCTGGTAAAGGGCGGATGAAAATTCGCGTTCCCAGTAGTCGCCGGCAGGGACGATCCGGCGGATGCCGCAGGCCTTCGCGGCTTTGAGATAGCCATCGCGGACCTTGGGATTCATTTCGTCGAATAGGTCGCGGCGGCCCCAGGTCTGGTAAAGAACCGGCTCCGATCCGGCTTTGCGGGCTTCCTCGGCGAGCGATCTCAGCGCGGGGATCATGGATGCTTCGCACTCCGGAGTGCCCGGTGTGAGGCTGTGTTCCTGGAAAACGACGATGTCCCACTTGCCGGAGCGGATCTTGTTGAGCGTGGGCTCATGCGCGGCGTGTTGGGCGAGCGTCCAGCCGCCGTGGGTGGAATGGCCGATGCGGATGGATTTCCCGTTTTCAGCGACGAGTTTTTTCAAGGCGGTGGGGACGCCGAATGAATAGCTGTTGCCGATGAAGAGG
>DATLIO010000394.1:0-2541 GCA_035539355.1 Luteolibacter sp. | reverse complement strand
ACCCGCACCGCGGCGGATTGATGGGCATGGCCGGCATCCTCACGGTGAGCGCCAACGGCGTCGAAACATCGCCGGTCACCCGCGGCGTCTGGGTCAGCGAAAACCTCCTCGGCATCCATCCCCCCCCACCTCCGGACGAAGTGCCGGCGATCGAACCCGACGTTTCCGGCGCGACGACCGTCCGCGAACGACTCGCCAAACACAGCACCGACAAAACCTGCGCCGAGTGCCACCGCAAGATCGACCCGCTGGGCTTCAGCCTTGAAAGCTTCGATCCCGTCGGCCGCTGGCGCGATGCTTATCCGAAACCCAAGAAAGGCGACGCTCCCAAAGTCGATTCTTCCGGTGAGTTTCCATCCGGCGAGAGCTACCAGGATTTCTCCGGCTTCAAGAAGATCATCCTCGAAACGCGCGAGGAACTTTTCACCCGCAATCTGATCCGCCAGCTGCTCTCCTACACGACCGGCCGCAACATGGAGACGACGGATGACTTCGTGCTCGACGACATCGAGGCCGCCGTGAAAAAGGACGGACAGGGTCTCCGCTCGCTGATCGTGGAATGCCTGACGAGCGGGATTTTCCGATCCCGGTGATCCGGCTCAGCGGATCGCAAGCTGGATCAGCTCATCGACCGTTTCAGCCACACCGAGAATCCTGCCGTCGCGCGTGACCGTGACGGCTCCGCCCGCTTCGATATGGCGGCGGGCGGGCTCCAACAGTTCGTGGATGCGGTCCACGAGTTCCAGGTCGTCGGCATCGGGGGAATCCAATTCAAAAATCATCTCAGTTGGAGTTGTTGAACATCGCGTTATTCAAGGAAAACATGACCCAAAAACGGCCATAATCCACCTACGCGATTACGTAGGTTGACAAGTTTGTCACAAAACCGACCACCATATAACTCTTCGCATATAAATTAATTATAAATATTCAATCAGTCGTTTAGCCTCATTGACCCACCCCAGCTTGCAAATTTCCCCGAACACCCGGTTTTGACCGGGAATCCACAAGCCCTCCCGAGCGATTTGCACGCCATCCCGGAAAAACGCGAAACTCTGAAGGTCTTTTGCAGCGATCCAGAAACAAGCCCAGGCCCTCCAGGACCGGATTTCCGACCGCGGCCCGCTCATCCGGCTGGCCAGATGCTGGAAATGCCTCAGCGGATCCCCTGAAAATCCCGACCCGCCCTCGCGGATCCGGACGAGCATCCATCGCAGCGCCTGATAAGGCGGAGGGTATTTCAAAACGACCTCTTCATCCCCTTTCAAGTCCGCCATCCAGGCCTTGTTCAGCTGGAGGATGGCCTGCGCGGGCTTTCCTTCCAGCCACAGCGATTGCGAGTAACTCAACGCAGCGAGATAGAAATCCTCCCCCTTTTCCGCATGACGTCGTGTCGAATCCGGCCCGAGCCGGCCGGCGACCGGCGGCAGCCAGGGACAAGGTTCCACCGAAGACGCTTCCATGCCCACAGATCGCCGCTCGGATCACTTTCCGACGCAAGGCATTTTCCCGATGATAATCCGGCCCCGCCGCCGCAGTATGTTACCGATCCCAGAACTGATGAAAACCCTCGGGCCCCTGCTCGCATCGGCTCTCCTCCTTGCTTCGTGCAAACCGGAGGAACGTACGATCATGCCCGAAGCACCCGGTCGGGCGGAAACACGTCCCGCCGATGCCTTGCCGGAAAAGATCAGCTTCAACGAGCACATCCAGCCGATCCTGTCCGAAAATTGCTACCACTGCCACGGCCCGGATTCCGGCACCCGCGAACCGAAAAGCGAGCCTCTCCGGCTGGACCTCGCCGACAAGGCGTTCGCTCCGCGGAAGGATGCCCCACCGGTCATCGCGAAAGGCGATCCAGCCGCTTCCACGCTGGTGAAACTCATCCGCTCTTCGGATGAGGATGAAGTGATGCCGCCCCCGGCGAGCCACAAGAAACTTTCCCCGCGCGACATCAAACTCATCGAGCGCTGGATCGAACAAGGAGCGGAATACCAGTCTCATTGGTCGTTCATCGCCCCCGTAAAACCCTCCGTCCCCGCGGGCAGGAATCCGATCGATCATCTCGTCCGCGAACGTCTCGCCGTCGAAAAACTCAAGCAGAACCCTCCGGAGGAACCGCATCGCTTCTATCGCCGCCTGCACCTCGACATCACCGGCCTTCCTCCCTCCAGCGAGGAAACCGAACGCTTCCTCAAAGCGAAGGATCCCGATGCTGAAATCGACGCCCTGCTTTCCTCCACCGCCGCCGCGGAACATCAGGCCCGCCTCTGGCTCGACGCCGCGCGATACGCGGACACCCACGGCATCCACATCGACAACTACCGTTCCATCTGGCCTTACCGCGATTGGGTCGTCGGCGCCTTTTCAGCGAACATGCCGTGGGACCGGTTCACCATCGAGCAAATCGCCGGCGACCTGCTTCCCGACGCCACGCTCGATCAGAAAATCGCGACAGGCTTCAACCGCTGCCTGCCGACCACCGGCGAAGGCGGCGCCATCTCCGAGGAATACGAAGCCATCTATGCCAAGGATCGCGTC
>DATLIO010000393.1:0-3447 GCA_035539355.1 Luteolibacter sp. | reverse complement strand
GAATGATTGAGTTCGTAGCTGAGGTCATAAACGAGCGTCTGTGTGAGTGCCGTCTGGATGTTCGACTCGGTGGTGGTGACCGGTTTCAGCATGTTCCGCGCATGCCATGCCCAGTTGTCGGCGTCGGTGGTGAGTCCGTTGTCATTTCCGGAACGGCCGTCGGTCGAGTAGCCCATCGTGTCCTGGTTCCAGCCACCCTTGTCCTTGTTCATACGGTTCGAACGTGGCGGCTCGGTGTTGGCCATGGGCACACGGGGGTCCGCCATCGAATTGCCGAGCGCGTAGGTGGGATGCCAGATGAACTCCGAAAAATTCACATGCTGGAGCGCACCGAGGGAAATCACTTCGGAGCCCTTCCGCGGCGAATCGAAGAGGATGCGCGGCCCCGGCGAACGCACCGGCTGGTCGAACGGATCGCCACCGATGGTTCCGCCGGAAACCCGCGGGTTCATCGAAGTCCAGTCCACGTCGCCATCGAACAGATCCCTCGTGTAGATGCCAAAGAAGTTCGGAGCCACGTCGGTGACGTTTTCAAAGGGTGTCCGGAAAGCCCATGAAGCGCGCAGGTTCCAGTTGCCGACAGCGGATTCCTCAAGGTGGGGCCGGCCCGCGAGGCTTCCGGAACCGATCACGTTCGAAGGCGGTTCCTGCAGCCAGCGCATGCGGAATCCGTCGCGGGTCCGCCGGTCGGGGATCTGGTTGACCGCCGGATTTCCGATGCTCGACAACGGCATGGGCACCGGGTCCGTCGAAGTCCATTCCACGGGCATTTCGTCCTCGTCGCCCAGCTGATAGGCACATGAAACAAACCGTCCCATCGGCTGGTCCTTGAAGGAATCCGCGGTCAGCGAACTGGGTGAGAAAGGTTTCCATGACATGAAATAGTCATCCGCCTGCGTGTAGGCCTCCTGCTGGAGATTATTCGTCTTCGCAGCCGGGACCACTTCCCGCCAACCGCTCGGCGGCCCTTGGAGAACGTTGTCCAGGAAACCCGGGATTCCCGGATAGGTGGTCTGCGTCGCTTTGAAAAGCGCCGAGCCATCACCACGGCTGTCCATGTACAGCGATCGCGACGGACTCGGAGCGAACGAGGTTGAAAGCAGGTTCTGGGCGTAGGCGCTTTCATTGTAAGGAGTGTTCCGCGTCGGCGACCAGACCAGCGACTCACCCGGTTCGATCGTCGCACCGGTCATTTTGAAATACATCCCTCCACGCGCGGATCCGCCGGTGATCTTGTCGTTGCTGGTTCCCCAGAACATCCGGTAGGTCCGCTTCTGGTTGTTGGTCAACGTCACTTCGACGAACTTGGCGCCGTTGATGTGCATGAAGATCGCCGAATCGGGAACACGCAGGCGGAAATTGTAAGGATTCCAAAGAACCACCCGCGGATAGAAATGGACACGCAGTCCATACGGATTGGCCGTGGTCGGTTTCGCGAGGCTGTAGTAACTGAGATTGTAATACATCGATCCCTCCACCAGGACCGGCATCACGTGGCTCGTGGTGCGCTTGTAGATATCCACCGAGTGCAGGTTCCCTCCACCCGTCGGATAGTTGATGGAGTCCCCCAGCTCGGATGTCGCGGTGAACACGCCCGGAGCCAGAGAATCCGCCCGCCGCGCCCATTTCCGGATCAATCCGAATCTCGGGGACACCTGGGAGAACCGTTCGGCTTGTCCGGGAAATCCCGACTCACGGTCGGCCGCCTCATTCGCGGGTCCCACGAGACGGTCCTGGTCATCAAGCCCGGAAAACCCGTCGCGCCCCCTCACATTCCCATCACTCTCGATGAAAGCGGTCAGGTCTTTTTTCCATCCACCTTCCCTCACGTCCACCGGCAGCCCCTCCGACCACACGGTGACGTCATGATAGTTCTTTCCACGGTAATCGCGGTCGAACAATCCGATCTGTTGCTCACTCACCAGTCCCGAACGCGAATCACCGGGAATTTCATTGTTTCCGAAAGCTTGCCACGAAGCATCCTGCGCAAGCATCACCGGATGATTCTTGTCCTTGGTTTCCTCCGCTCCATCGGCTGTCGCGATGTTGGCCCGCGCGCCGAGATCGCCCACCCACCAAGCATAGCCGCCCTGGGATTTTCCGTCCTTCGAAATCGAAACCAACGGTGCCTTCACCTGGTCCGTCTCCTCGCCGTCCTTTCCAAGACTCCCCTTCCCGACCAACGTCACCGACGCCTTCTCATCGAGTTCCTTGTCATCGTCATGCAGGATACGGCCCTCGTTGCCACTGACCAGCACCGCGAGCCGTTCACGCCGTGGATCCCATGCTCCGTCCTGACGGACATCGCGCAGCCCACCGTTTTCACTTTCCCGCACGATCCATGGTTTCTCATCGTCGCGGGTCGTCTTCCAGACGCTGACCCAATGAGGGTTGGCCGGCTCGGATGAACTCCGGCTGCCGATCCTCGCATCGCCGGAAACCCGTTGGTCCGGCCCGAGGTTTTTCTGCATTTCACCGAGAGCCAGCATCAGAGCCACCCTCGCGTTCGCCTGTGCCCGCTTCATCGGCAGCACCCGGCTTTCGGTGCGCAGGGACACGCTCGAAAGCGTCAGCAATCCGACGACGAGGATCGCGAGCAATGGCAGCATCACCATCGTCGCCACAAGGGCGAATCCCGCCTTGCCCTTGCGGTGGCGGCGTGTTTTGGAAAGCGTGGAACCTGAAGTGGAAATTCGGTTTCCTTGAGTCAATGCCATATCGGGTGGGTGTGGAGAAGCGCCCGGCTTCCGAGGAAACCGGGCGCCAATTCGTTGGATCGGAGATCAGGGAGTGTAGGTGACTTTCAGACGGAAGAACTTCGGACCGGCGCCCACCGGATGGCTGAGCGAGATCGCTCCGCTGGTTTCAACGGCGGAGGCATCCGGCACCCATTCCACCAGATCCGTGCTGGTCATGATCTGATAGCCGACACGGGAGTCCGCCGCGGCGCTGACGCCTTTCGCGAAGCTGATCGTGAGGTTCGATCCGTCCCGCACGAGCGCCGGAAGCACGTCCGCGTTCTTGCCGCTCAGGCCGAGCGCGTATTCGACGAGGAGCTTGATGCCGTCTTTGTCGTCATCGGAATCCAAGGCCGTGTTCCCGAGTTCCTGTGCATCCGCCCAGAGTTCGAACGGTGTCTCCACCGGGGCCGATTCATCGAGGATCGTGATGCGGAGCCTTGGGACAAGATCCGGAGCGAGGGTCATTCCCGGCCAGAAGAAGTTCCAGTTGTCGGCGGTCGATGTCTTCAGGTGGATGCCGTGGTTCGGCGCGCCAGCCTGCCAGTTGCGGACGAACGATGTGACGTCCAGCCAGGTCGTCGAACCTTGGCCGAGGCCGGTCATGGGGATCCAGTTTTCCGTAACATCCGTCCCGATCCTCGGGCCATGCAATCCGAAGCTCGTGGAGGTGCTCCAATCGCCGAGCACCTGGCGGACCTGCACCGGA
>DATLIO010000392.1:0-3157 GCA_035539355.1 Luteolibacter sp. | reverse complement strand
CGAAGCAAGTCGCGCAGGCGGTTGAAGACGGCTGCAAGCGCCTGCTCATGCCTTCGATGGAAAGCGAAGCGCGCCTGCTCGCCAAAAAGCGCGCCGATGAAACGGCGATCACGGTTTTCGCTGAGAACCTCCGTGAACTGCTTCTCGCTTCCGCCCTTGGTGAAAAGCGTCTGCTCGCCATCGACCCCGGATTCCGCACCGGTTGCAAAACCGTCGTGCTCGATCGCTCCGGAAAATTGCTCCACCACACCGTGCTCCACGCCACCGCCGGCTCGAACCACCAGCTTTATGAAGCCGCCGCGGAGCTTGTCGGCCTCCTCAAGAAATACGACATCGAAGCCATCGCGATCGGCAACGGCACCGCCAGCCGCGAGACCGAGACTTTCGTCAAAAAACTGAAGGTCACCCAACCGATCATCATCGTGAACGAAAGCGGCGCTTCGATCTACTCGGCATCCGATGTCGCCCGTGAGGAGTTCCCGAACGAAGACGTCACCGTCCGCGGTGCCGTTTCCATCGGCCGTCGTCTCATGGACCCGCTTGCGGAGCTCGTGAAGATCGATCCGAAATCCATCGGTGTCGGCCAATACCAGCACGACGTCGACCAACGCCAGCTCAAGACCTCGCTCGATGACACCGTTGTCAGCGCCGTGAACGCCGTCGGTGTCGAGATCAACACCGCCTCGAAGCAGCTTCTTTCCTACGTCTCCGGCCTCAACGCCTCGCTCGCCGAAAACATCGTCGCCTTCCGCAACGAGAACGGCGCGTTCACTTCGCGCGAGCAACTGAAGAAAGTCCCGCGTCTCGGCGACAAAGCCTTCGAACAGGCCGCCGGATTCCTCCGCGTCCGTGGTGCGGAAAATCCTCTCGATACCTCCGCCGTCCATCCGGAACGCTACCCGCTCGTCGAACGCATGGCCGCCGACGCCGGCTGTGCCGTCGCGGAACTGCTCACCAACGAAGCCGCCCGCAAGAAGATCGACCTCAAGAAATATGTCAGCGAGGAAGTCGGTCTGCCTACCCTTCAGGACATTCTCACCGAGCTCTCGAAACCAGGCCGCGACCCGCGGAAACAATTCGAGCTCTTCTCCTTCACCGACGGCGTCGAAAAACCCGCCGACCTCCAGCCCGGCATGAAGCTTCCCGGCATCGTCACCAACGTCACCGCCTTCGGTGCTTTCGTCGATGTCGGTGTCCACCAGGATGGTCTCGTCCACGTTTCCCAGCTCGCCGACCATTTCGTCCGCGATGCCTCGGAAGTCGTGAAGGTCGGCCAGAAAGTCCAGATCACCGTCGTCGAAGTCGATCTCAAGCGGAACCGCATCGCCCTTTCGATGAAATCCAATCCGGATCTCGAAGGCGGACGCCGCTCTGCTCCCGGAGACCGTGATTCCCGCCCGTCCGGCGGACGCCCGCAACATCGCAGCAGCGGTGGTGGCGGCGGCGGTTTCCAACAAAACTCCGGCAACGACTGGTTCTCCCAGGCGCTCAATCAGGCGAAGAAGAAATAACGCGGCAGCCGAATTGATCCGCAAATGAATCCGACGGCGTCCGCTTCAACCAGGAAAGAGCGGGCCGCCGTCATTTCATTTCTGGCCCTGCTCGTTCTCCCGAGACTGTTCTTCTCATCGGACGCTTGGATCGCCTGGCCGCAGTTCGCAGGACTTCTGATATTCGCAGTCGTCGGCGGCCGGGATTTTTCAAAGTAAATCCATGGATCGCGGAGATGGATTGCCGTCGGAGCATTTCTGTTGATCGCCCATCTCGCCTCGCTGCTGGGAGGGCTCGTGAACGGAGGATCACCGATCGCGGCGTTCTCTTCCGCGCTTCTCGGCTTATCCGGCGTGGCCGGGATCGCGGTTCTCTCACGATTCCTTCTTTCACCACCGTGGTCCGGACATGTCCTGAAGGGCGCGACGATCGCACTGGTGGTGTTGCTCGCCGTTTCCCTGACCGGCTATTTCCTCCCCCTCGACCGATACATCGAACTGGGAGACAACCGCCAATATTACGAAGCGCTGCGCCTCGCCCTGCTTTGGCCGACCCGGCTCCTGACCGCCGGCCTCGGTCAGCTTGCCTGGGAGCACGCCAACATCGCCGGCTACTTCTTCGCGCTTGGCCTGATTTTCACGTTGGAATCCATCGCCCCCGGAAAGCAGCGGCACGGTCTGAAATGGATTTTCTGCTCCTTCCTGATCGCGGCTGTTTTTCTAACAGGATCACGGAACGCCTGGGTTGTCCTGATCGTCAGCCTGCCTCTCCTGCTGATTTTCCGTCCGCCGTCCCTGTTCTTGAAAACCCTGGGGATTCTTCTCCTCGGCTTCGCGATGGGCCAGGGATGCCTGGAACTGAAAAAACATCTTCTGGAATCGACACCTGCAACGGCCACCTCACCGGTCGTCCCCACCGTCGACCAACACGTTTCAGGACTCATCGAACGCGGCAGCATGGGCCGGTCCGGGACCTACCCGGCGATCTGGACCGATCTGGAAAACAACCGTCTCCTCGGCAAAGGGCTGGCCGAAACCGGCAAACCGTTCGCCAACATGATGCACGAGCACTCGATCTTCCTCGCTGCTTTCCGCGGCGGCGGATTCATCGCCCTCGGCGCGCTGCTGGCCATCATCGCGCTTGCGGCATGGTCCGCGCTCCGGCTTTTTTTCACCGGGACCCGCTGGCCGCTCCTGCTTCTCGCCGCCACCGTCGTCCACTGCACGTTCGATCAATCGAGCATCCTCCGCTACAGCGGAAAACACCTCTTCCTGTTCTTCTGGATCGCCGTGTGCGTCCCATTGCTCGTCAAACCGACTCCCCGGCCATCCTCGCCGGATCGAGCAATTCCCTGAGTTCGGCCGCCGAAATGCCGAGATCGCCCAAACGCCCCTCGCAGATTTCCCGGACCGTACGCTTTGTCGCGACGGATTCCTTGGCGATCGCCGACGCCTTGTCGTAGCCGATTTTCGGCGCGAGCGCGGTGACCATCGAAAGCGAATACTCGATCAGTTCGCCGCAACGTTCCTCGTTCGCTTCGATACCCTCGACGCACTTCCCGCGGAACGCCGCCACTGAATTCGCGAGCAGTTGGATGGACTCGATCAGACATTCGGCGATCAGTGGCATGGAAACGTTCAGTTCCAGAAAACCACCGGCCCCGCAC
>DATLIO010000391.1:0-12977 GCA_035539355.1 Luteolibacter sp. | reverse complement strand
TTCCTGAGCCGCTCCTCGCACAGCTTGTCGAAATCCGCGACCAATCCTCGGACCGCGCGCGTCCGGTCGATCGCGGCCGCCATTTCGCACTGCGCGGCCAGCAGGACCATGTTCCGCAGCGCTTCCCCGGCAGGCCCGCCGATGATGAACGGCTTGTAGGATTTCACCTCCAACGTCCCGCGACCGGAAGCGATGACTTCGCAGACATTCTTGAAAAGCGTGCCTGCATTCCCCAGACCGCCACCGGCGATCGTATGGCTTTCCAACGAATCGATCATCGACTCCACCGCCTTCCGTTGCCGGCTGTCCGTGTATTCCAGCGAATCAAGATCCCGCCGGATCTTCGCAGCGAGATCGCGTTTGCTCTCCTCCCAATCCCCGACCGCCACGCCGGCCAGCATCGCAGGCCCCCATTCACGGTCCCGCGGCTCGCGGTACCGGCCCTGCCATGCGGAAGCAAGTTCCGAGAAATTGTCGCCGACCCGCGCATTCTCTTTTCCGTAGGTCGCCCGACGGAACACGTGAAGAAGCTCATCCGCGGTTCCCTCCTCCAGACGATCACCGAGGATCTCCGCCAGGATTTCCTCACGCGCGGCGGCCGCACGCGGACCTTCGATCAGATCGAATTTCCCGCCCGTCAGTCCGAGTTCATACTGGAAACCCCGTACCACCTTCGCGAAGAAACCGTCCATCGTCCCCAACGTGAGCCGTGGCAGCGCCGCGACCACTTTCGCCAGGATTTCGGAAAAATCCGCAGCCGGAACACCGATCTCCGCCGCCACCCGGCGGGCGGTTTTCTCGTCAGCCGCCGCGGCCGCGAGTTTCATCAGAACCGAGTCCGCGAACTCACCCGCAGCCTTCCTCGTGAAAGTCAGCGCGACGATCCTTTCCGGCGGAGCGCCTTTCGCCGCGAGACCGATGACCCGGTTCCCGAGCTGATAGGTTTTCCCCGATCCGGCGGAGGCGAGGATGAGCAGGTTCTTGTCGAGGATGTTCATCCGCCGCCACACTGATGGTCTGTCCATAATTTGTCACGCCTCCGGGGGAGAGTCGTGACTTTTCCGGGTCAGCGGGCGGCGGATGAGTTTTTTGCCATCCCCGACCGTTCAATCACCATAATTGAACGGATCGGAAAATTTCTCGTCGGAGGTCAGGGAGGTTTCGGTGATGGTTTTCAGGAAAGCCACGAGCGCGGCTTTCTGCGCTGCGGTGAGATTGAGCCGGCGGGGCGGCCCCGTGGGACCGCCCACGCACAGCGGGGGGGAAAGGTTCGGATGGGCCACGATACCGGAGTTGTAGAATTCGACGACTTCCTCGAGCGTCGCGAAACGGCCGTCGTGCATGTAGGGGGCCGTGAGTTCGATGTTCCGCAGCGAGGGGACCTTGAACAGACCTTCGTCCCTCGCCCTGCCGGTGATTTCACCGACACCTTTGTCGACATACGGATTCTCCAGTCCGTTGTTGTTGATCGCCGGACCGGGAACGAAATTGTCGGTCCCGTGGCAAGCGGCGCAGTTTCCGGCGCCGTTGAAAATCTGGCGGCCCGTGTTCTCCTCCGCGGTGAAGTTGGTGAAGTTCACCGCAAGCCCCGCATCGAATTTCGTGTTGGTCGAAACGATCGAGCGGACGAACTGCGCGAGCGCGAAAGCGATGCGTTCGGAAGTCACCGCGGAATCGCCGAACGCGTCGGTGAAAAGCGTCTCATAGAACGGTTCCGCCGAAAGCCGGGCCACGACCGCCGGCAGGGTCATCCCCATTTCCGTGGCGTTCTGGATCGGCTGGAGCACCTGATCTTCGAGCGTCTCCGCACGCTCGTCCCAGAAAAACGCCGCGCGCTGATACCAGCGGGCGTTGGTCAGCCCCATCGAATTGCGCGACGTATGGCCGCCATTGAAACCGACGCTGAATTTCCGTGGATCCGAAAACCCGTGCGCCGCCTGATGGCATGAGGAGCAGGAGATCGTCTGGTTCAACGAGAGCCGCTTGTCGTAGAAGATGACCCGGCCAAGCGTCGCACCTGCATTTGTCACCGGGTTGTCCGCCGGCGTGTTGTCCTGCCCGAGGATCGGCTGGACCTGGAAGCGCGCGGGAAGCGCCGGATTCGCGTAGTTCGCCGGAACCGACGGAAGTTTCAACGCATCGGAAACATCCGCCGCATCCTTCGCGACCGGAGCCGCCGGATCATGGAACGCCCGATAGAAAAGCGTCGGCTGCCCCACCGTATCCATCGGCAGCTCCCGGGCGAAACTGCCGTTGTGGATCTTCCAGGTTTCCACATTCGTCCATACCTTCAGATCCGTGGAGCTCTGGATCTCGAACGAATGGTTTCCCGCATCGGATAGAGCGAGGCGCGCGGTCCCGCTGCGCGGAGCGCTGAACTGGAAAGTGGTGCCTGAGGGGAGCTGGGCGAAGACGGATGATCCGAGGACGGTGGCCAGCGCGAGGAGTTGGGTTTGCGCTTTCATCACGGCGCCACCTTCTCCGAACGAACATTAAGGGCTCGTGAATCGGACGGCCTTCCGGTTTATTTTTCCGGAATCGAGAAAGAAAACACGCATCCGCCTTGCGATGGGTTGGCGACCTCGATCGATCCGCCATGCGCTTCGACGATCGCCTTGCAGATCGCGAGACCCAGTCCGCTGCCACCGGTCTTCCGGTTGCGCGATTCGTCCGCCCGATAGAAGCGCTCGAAAAGATGCGGCAGATGATGCGGTGCGATCCCCGGGCCTTCGTCGGCGACGGAGAGCAAAGCACCTTCTCCGGACATTTGGCTCGTCACGGTGACCACACCATTCTGCGGGCCATGGTCGATCGCGTTGTTGAGCAGGTTGATGATCACCCGCGTGATGGATTCCGGATCCGCCATGCAGGGAGCGGAGGAAAATTCGGCATGGATTTCCACGCCGCGCTCCGAGGCCGTGTGGCGCACGGACGCGATCGCCTCCGCCGCGAGTTCGGAAAGATCGGACGGAACCCGCTTCTGCCCGTTCGCGCTGTTGTCGATCCTCGCGAGCTCCAGCAACGATTGAGTGAGCGACTGCATGCGTTTCGCTCCGCGCAATGTCGCTTCGAACATCTCGCGGTATTCGGCCGGTTCGCGTTCGCCGCGCAAGGCCATCTGGGCCTGCGAGATCACCACGCTCAACGGCGTGCGCAGTTCATGCGCGGCATCCGACGTGAACCGGGTTTGTCTGGCGAACGCGGCTTCGAGTTTCGCGAACGTCTCGTTCAACATCGCCGCGAGTTCACCGAGTTCACTCTGATCGGATGGAAGATCGATGCGCCGGTCCAATTTCCCATCGGATACCTCCACCGCGGTTTTCGTGATCGCACCAAGCGGCCTGAGGGACCGTGAAGTCATCCACCATCCGCCGCCGAGGCCGATGAGCAGAATCACCGCTTCGATCCCCAGCAACCCCACGGCATACTTTTCCAACGCTTCCTGCTCGGATTTCATCGAGGTCCCGACAAGCACGCAGTCGCCGGGCGGAGTGAAAAGATAGGCCTCACGATAATCGGCGCGGGTTCGCCGCATGGTGTCCTCACCCGCACCAAGCCTGGAGGGAACGGGAACGCCCGCCGGGAGGTTCTTCGAATGATTCAGCACCTGGCCGCTTTTCCCCCACACCACATAATAGTGGTTGCGGAAAAACGTCTCACCCTGGGGAGGCAGACGGAATTCAGGCGGTCCGCCGCCGCGTCTTCCGCGGTCCGGAGGTGGCGGGCGGGAAAAATCATCGGGATCGTCTCCACGGGGAGGAGGACGCCGGCCTTCATCCCGTTTCGGCAACGAATCAAACGCGATCGTCAGACGCTTCGCCAGGTCATCCTCGATGCGTTTCAGGCCCTGTTGCTTTTCATAGTGGTAAGCGGCGACGCCCAGCCCCACCAGCAACGCGATCAGGAACGACCCGTGCCAGAGCTGGATGCGCCATCTCAGCGAACGGGTGATCTTCATTCGATGCAGTAGCCGTGGCCCCGGCGGGTGGTGATGAGTTCGTGGCCGAGTTTTTTCCGGAGGTTCGAAACATGCACGTCGATCAGGTTGGAAAGCGTGTCGTCGTTTTCATCGAAGACGTGCTCGTAAAGTTCCGTGCGCGAAATCACCCGTCCGCGGTGCCGTCCCATGAACTCGATCAGGGCATACTCCCGGGCGGTGAGGACCACATCGCCGCCGTTGCGTGTCACACGGCGCGTGACCGGATCGATGACAACTTCACCGATCGCGATGACCGGAGAAGCCTTCCCTGCCGAACGCCGGATCAACGCTCTGAGCCGCGCGATGAGTTCATCGAGATCGAACGGCTTTCCGAGGTAATCATCCGCTCCGCGATCAAGTCCATGGATGCGGTCCGTCACTTCGGATCGCGCGGTGAGCATCAGCACCGGCGTCTCTTTCTTTGCACGGAGCCGGCGCAGCACTTCGAGGCCGTCGATCACCGGCAGCATGATATCGAGGATCAGCGCGTCGTAATCCGTCTCCATCGCCTTGTAGAGGCCCTCCTCGCCGTCCGCCGCCAGATCGACGGCATAGCCTTCCTCGCGCATGACCTTCGCGAGGCCATGCAGCAGATCCGGTTCATCTTCGACGATCAGGAGACGCATCGGCGGTATTTTCCAGAGCTTGGATTAAGGAAAGATGAAGAAGTCTTCATGGAATCGGCCCGACCATTTCCTCCAGCGGTCGTCCGCACGCGAGAATCGCGTAATCGTCGTAGGGCACCCGTTCGGCGGGCGGCCAGAAAACTCCGGCGGCGATTTTCCCGGCGACCCAATCAGCACACGCTTCCGCCGCCTGCAGGTCGTCCTCGGAAAATCCGTCCCACTCGTGCAGCGCCACATCCGCTTCGGTCTGGCCGAGCGTGAAGTATCCGGGCACGGCGAGATATCCTTCGCTCTTTGCAAGCGCCGCCGCGTAAAGCGGAAGCTGGAGATCGCGCCAAAGAAAGCGGGCGGGTTTGTTTTTCTCGATCCCGTCGTAAAATGCAGGTCCCTCCGCATCGAGATGTTCGGGAGCCACCACCGACGCCGTAAGCTTCTGCCGATGCTCCCGCTCCACCGCGGAGATCTTCCCCGTCTTGTAATCGATGATCCGGATGCGGCCGTCCTCGTGCCGGTCGATGCGGTCGATCTTCGCGCTCACCAACATATCGGCGACGTTGAAAGTGATTCCGCGTTCGACCGCTTCGACCCTCCAACCGGACGCCCGCTCGCAAGCCTGTTTTCTCGCCAGCCATGACAGCCGCTGCCGCATCGACTCCGCCTGGATGCGGACCGCCAGTGGAATCTGTTTTCCAAACTGCGCTGCGATCTCCCGATCCAGCTCGTTCGAAAAATAGGCCGCCAGAGCATCCTCTTTCGAATACTCGCGCGCCTCTTCATCGCGGCCCCAGGCTTCGACCACGGCATGCGCCACGTTGCCGAAATCCCTCGCGCTCCATTCCGAACGGTCCGGATCCGGTGATTTCATCCGCACCACATGCTTGAGATAATAGCGGAACGGACACTTCAGATAGTCTCGGAACGAAGTGACATGCAGCTTCTCCGGCTTCCCGACAACGCGCGGCTTCCATTTCCAGTCCGCTTCCCAGCGCATGCCGGCTTCCGGCGGTTCGATCTCTCGGAAAAGGGCCCTCACCCGTGATGGCAGCTTCTCCTTTTCCGCCGAAAGCAGGAACCGCGATGGCAGCATCGTTTCCCCGCCCGATCCGGTTTTCCCGCAGATCAGATCCACGCGGCCGTTCTTCTTCCGCGCTTCGATCATCGCCGTGAAAAGATAGGCGTCCCGCGCCGCACGATCCTCATCGGTGACGAGGCCGAGGCGTTTGCGGATCGGTTCGCTGAGCCAGGGCTCGCCACCTCCGCGCGACGGGATGTTGCCCTCGTTCATTCCGCAGAGCACGAGATGCGGACCCGGTTCATGGAACAACTCGAGCCAACCCTGGACATCGATGATCCGGCCGTCCGGCGGCGATGCGGATGCGGCCGCCAGCGACCCCAGCATCAGATCGATCCAGTATCCCGCACCCCGATCCAGATTCGAGATCAAGGCCTCCGCCTCATCGAGCCATTGGAGCATCTCCGTGGCGTCCCCGCGGGTCGATTCGACCCTTTCTGCAACCGTGACCAGCAGCTTCCTCAGGCTGCCGGTGAAATCGCGCCCTAGCATCTGAAGGCGGATCGATTCCAGGATCTCCGCGGCGGAAAGCACGCCCTCGGCATCCTGTTTGCGGGATTCGGAAAGCTCCTCGTTCTGCACGCGGCGTCTGAGATCGGCCACATCCAGGCACATCCAATCATCGCGCAGCTTCGCGAGATTCCGTGCCCGGCGATGCAGCGTCCCGCCGATCAACGCCACGGTTTCCGGCAACGTCAGCAAATCCGCCATGCAGGCCAAGGTCGGTTTCGAAAGCCATTCGCGCCATATCTGGAACCATCTCTGCAATCCCGACACCACCTGACCGGCCGACGGTTGAAAGGCGATCCAACCCGCACGGGTGAACGCGCGCTGGAGTTCGACGCCGGTTTCCGCATCGGCCGATCCCAATGCGATCTGGTCCGAAGGTCTGCCGCCACGGGCGACGGCCTCGAGCGCCTCGACCGCCTGCTGCCGCGGATCGGCCGCAATTTTCACCGAACCCCGTTCTCCTTCCGGCCACGGCAGAAGATCCTGGTTCCAGGTGACGAGCGGTTTGCCGAGTGGAGAGAAATGATTCGTCCGGGAGGAAGGAGCGCCGATCAGCACGGTGACCTTCGGTTTTCCGGTTTCCAGTACCCGTTCGACGACCGGTGGCATCTCCGGCACCCCGGCGAGGACGATCTCCCGCACATCCGGCAGTTCGAATCCTTCCGCGAGCACGCGGCTGCGGCTTTTCCGCTCCCAACGCCCTAACCGCGATTCGAGTTTCTTCTCGAGATCGGCGAGATTCTTCCAGCGGTCCTCTTCCGGACTTCCTGAAAGCGCCCAGGCCGCTGTTTGCAGGGTCAGTCCGTTTTCCTGGATCGACCGACGCAGATTCGTCAGTTCCCCCGCCAAACCGGCGGCCCAACCGGCACCTTCACCGGGTTTTTCGGGGAAAAGCGCCTCGTAGTCCCGCCAGTCGCGGATTTCCTCGAGGATTTCCGCCCAGGCGACCCGCTCCATCCAATCCGGGGCGATTTCCGGCGAATCCGTCCGCATCAGCGAGCCAGGAGTCGCGACTTTCGGCGCGAGGATCGACCCGTCGATTTCCGCCAGCGTCTCCCGCAACCGCCGGCCGCTTTGCGCGGTGGGGACGACCACGAGCAGGCCGGGCAGCGCCTCCCTCCGCTCCAGCAGCCAAGCCACCAGCGGACCGAGACACGGTTCATCCCACCCCAAAAATTCCTGATCCGGCATCGGCGGGCATTTTTCCCATCCGGATGCCATCACGCCACAAAAAAACGGGCGCCTTTGGGGCACCCGTTCTCAAACCTGACTTGCGGGACAGGAAAATTATTCAGCAGCTTCGGCAGGAGCGGCGGCCGGTGCGTTCGAATAGCGCCAGCGGACTTTGTTGCGTTTGGAAGCGGAACGGAGTTTGCGCTGTTTGCGCTCGGTAGGCGTTTCGAAAGCGCGGCGGCGGCGCATTTCCTCGAGGATACCCTCGGTATCAAGCTTGGTTTTGAGGCGCTTGAGAGCACGATCGACGGGCTCGCCTTTTTTAACAGTCACTCCACGCATGCGTTGTTCTGGTTGGTAGTTGTTTTGTCCCGCAGGTTGTCAGGGGGCGGGTTTTTAGCTTTCAGCCCCCGGAGTGTCAACAAGGAACCCCGGTTTGCATGGAGGAAATTACCCTTTCAGCCTCCCGGATCACCCGTTCGGCCATCGGTGGATGGGCCCCGGCCGTCAGCGCGAAAAATCCGATTTCCGGAAAACCCGGCAACTCCAGCATTTTCAACCCGGAAGGCAGCGGCGAGCCGGGAATATCGAATGCCAGCCCCGCCCCATGCCCCCCGGAAACGAATTTGGCCACCAGATCGAGACTCGCCAGTTCCAGCATCGGATACCATTCGATCTTCCGTTTCTGAAGTTCTTCCTGGAAAGCGATCACCGCCGGCTCCCCCTGCGGCAGCGTGATGAGCGGCAGGTCGATGCGATCCAACCCGAGAATTTCCTCGGCCGACGTCTGCGGCGCCTGTTCGGGCAGGATGAGCACCAGCTTCATCCTGAGGAGTTCGTGATACCGGATACCCTCGTCTTTCGAGCTGAGGCTGGTCGCAAGACCCAGATCGATTTTCCCGGCGCGGAGCTGGACCTTGATTTCATCGATCCTCCCCGAATGCAGGCTGAAATGGAAATCCGGCGTCGTCGCGCGGACCGCCGAAAGCAAGGTCGCGAGATAGTCGCGCTGGACGACTTCCGGGCAAGCGATCCGCAACCCATGATCGGCTCCGCCACGGAGTTTGTCAGCGATCTTGGGCAGGCCGGAAAAGAAGGGCTCCACGAACGCGAACAAGGTCTCTCCTTCCGCCGTGAGCTGGAACGGCCGCCGGTGGAACAGGATTTTCCCCAGTGAATCCTCGAGCTGGAGGATCTGCGCGCTGATCGCCGGCTGCTGGATACCATAGGGCATGCAACGCGCCGCAGCGCTGACCCCACCTGCCTTGGCGACGTGATAGAAAAGTTCCAGATGGTGGACGTTCATGGCTGGGAAAGGCGGATCATTGAATCAGTCGATGATGCCATTGAAAGTATCAATTAACGCCCTTTGAAACGGATCGGCTAGAACACGGCCGATGAAAGCCCTCGCCTCCACCGGTTCCTTTTTCTGTGCGGCCATCATTCTCGTCGTGCTGAAGGCCTGCCGTTTCATTCCGGACAATCTCCCTTACGCCCCGTTCCAATCCGCGCCTCCGGGGTTCCTACCCGTCTTGTCTGCTTCCGTCCGTGGCTTCCTCTCCGAACTCGTCATCTTCGTGACACCGTCACGTCGCACCGGACCCGGCACCGTCATCATTCCTTCGTGACCCATGCAATCCCTCATCGTCGGCAAACCCTACGAATTCATCCCGCCGCGCTACAGCGGGTTCTGGCATCGGCTCGTCCGCGGCATCATCCCCGGAAAACTCCGGAAAGAATACGGCGTCGCCAAAATCGAATGCATTGGAGCGGAGAAACTCGAAGCCAGTCTCGCGGCCGGGCACGGCATCATCATCGCGCCGAACCATTGCCGGCCCTGCGATCCGATGGTGCTCGATTCACTGGCGGCTGCGGTCGGCAGGCCGTTCCACATCGTCGCAAGCTGGCATGTTTTCATGATGAGCAGGGTGCAGCGTTTCCTGCTGCCGCGGCTGGGAGGTTTCAGCGTGCACCGCGAAGGCCTCGACCGCGAATCGTTGAAATGCGCCGTCAACGTCATCGCCGACGCCGCACACCCGCTCGTCATCTTTCCCGAAGGCATCATCACCCGCGCCAACGACCGGCTCGCGGAGTTCATGGACGGCACGGCGTTCCTCGCCAGGGCGGCGGCGAAGCAACGGAAAGAGGGCAAGGTGGTCGTCCACCCCGTTTTCATCCGCTACACCTTCGCGGGGGATCTTGAAAAGGCGGTGCTCCCGGTCCTTTCGGAAATCGAGCAACGCCTGAGCTGGCAACCCCGTCCGGACACGCCGCTTGTGGATCGGATCACGGCGATCGGCGAAGCGCTGCTTGGCTTGAAGGAGATGGAATACTTCGGCAGCGCCCGGACCGGGACGATTTCCGAACGCCTCATCGCGCTCCAGGACCGCATCCTCTCCCCGCTGGAGGAACAATGGACTTCCGGCCGCAACGACGGTGGACCGATGGCCCGTGTGAAACGCCTCCGCACCGCCATGCTTCCGGAATTGCTCGGACGCGCTTCCGCGGATGAACAACGGAAAGCCCTCTGGCGGCAGTTCGCGGATCTTTATCTGGTGCAACAGCTCCACTGCTATCCCGATGGCTATCTCTCCGATCCGACGCCGGAGCGCCTTCTCGAGACCATCGAGCGCTACGAGGAGGATCTCACCGGCACGTCCCGGCCGCATTTCCCGATCCGCGCGGAGATCGTCGTCGGGGATGCGATCGAGGTTTCCTCCGGAAAAGATCGCTCACAGGAAACCGACCCGCTCACCGCGTCGATCCGCGGAAGCCTCGAAGCGCTCTGTGAAATCACCCGTCCCAACCACCCCTGCCTGCCATGAACACCACCTGCCTCCGGGTCGGCATCGTCGTCGCCGCGCTTTTCCTCTGGTTCTGGACCCAGAAGCTCATCGCCGCGAAAGCCGGATCTCCTGATGGCATTTCCGATGGTGTGCACCGCCTGACCCGGCCGTGGCACCGGTATCTTTCGCGAAATTCCAAAGCCGCCGACCGCACCCTCATCATCAGCTCGGCGGTCATCGACATCATGGGGATCTCGCTCATCGTCATTTCGCTGTTCGGTCCGAGCTTCGCCCCCTTCATCGGCCTGCTCATCGTGTTCACCCTCAGGCAGATCGCCCAATTCTGCTGCACCCTTCCCCCGCCGCCCGGAATGATCTGGCGGCATCCCGGATTTCCAAGCGCGCTGGTGACCTACCACGTGGGAAACGACCTGTTTTTCTCCGGCCACACCGCGCTGGCGGTGCTCGCGGCCATCGAAATCGCCGCCATTTCCCCGTGGTGGGTGGGGTGCGCGGCCGCACTCCTCGCCGCAGCTGAAGCCTTCACGGTCTTGGTGTTACGTGCTCATTACACCATGGATGTCATCGCCGGGGCGTTCGCCGCCTGGCTGGCGGCGGATCTCGCCTCGGGATTCGCCCCGGCGATCGACACCCTGTTTCAATGACCCGTGGAACAGCGGAAAAGGCGGGCTTGCATCCGCCCGATCCCCCCTTTATATACCGCCTGCCCACAGCGAGCCGCAGGATCCCTCCCGCGGCTCTTTTCCATAACGGACCGAAGGGCTCCTCCACCAAACCTATGCATCGCATCCCATTCGATCGCGTCAATTGGATCACCAGCTCCTTCCTCATTGGCACGGCTCTGATCGCCCTCATCGGCGTCCCGATCTATGTATTCAACTTCGGCATCGATCTGTTCCAGGTCACGATGTTCTTCCTGTATCTCTGTGCGACGATGATGAGCATCACGCTCGGTTATCACCGCCTCTTCTCACACATTTCGTTCAAGGCGAAGTGGCCCGTGAAAGTCTTCACCCTCGTCTTCGGCGCCTGCGCTTTCGAGAACTCCTGCCTCGACTGGTCCTCCGACCATCGCCGCCACCACAAGCACGTCGACCACGATGATGATCCTTACGACATCTCCAAAGGCTTCTTCTGGGCGCACATCGGCTGGCTTCTTTTCAAACTGAATCCCGAGCCTCCGATGGACAACGTGGCCGACCTGAAAAAGGACAAGCTCGTCATGCTGCAGCACAAGTATGTGCACTGGATCGGCCTCGTCGTCGGCCTCATCCTTCCCGCCGTCCTCGGCTACGCCTGGAACCACTTCATGGGCATGAACCCGTGGCACGGAGCCCTCGGTGGTTTCCTCATCGCCGGTGTCGCCCGCGTGGTCGTCGCCCAGCATTGCACCTTCTTCATCAACTCGCTCTGCCACACCGTCGGCCGCCAGCCTTACTCGACGAAACACAGCGCCCGTGACAGCGCGATCATGGCTTTCCTCACCTTCGGCGAAGGCTATCACAACTATCACCACGAGTTCCAGCACGACTACCGCAACGGCGTGAAGCCATGGCAGTGGGACCCCACCAAGTGGACCATCTGGGCCCTTTCCAAAGTCGGTCTCGCCGAAGGCCTCCGCCGCGTGCCTGACGCCAAGATCCTTCTCGCTGAAATGCACGAAGCCCGCCGCCGCGCGCACGCACGCATCGAGGAACTCCGCGCCACTCCGATCAGCGAACACGGTATGGCCCAACGCGCCGCCGAAGCCGCACACCGTGCCGCCGACGCCCTTCACGAAGTCGTCGAGCAGGTTTCGAAAAACTACCACGAACTGGAGAAATCCATTTCCGAACGCGTCCAGCTTTCCCGTGAAGTGATGCGCGAGTGGCAGCTCGAAACCCGCGCCCTCGTGCGCCAGCTCCGCGAATCGCACGCCTTCGCCTGATCACCGCGCGGCGGACACCTCTTCCGCACGCATGGAATCTCCCGGACCATCGAGCATCGCCTTCTTCGCCCACGAACGCGGCGACGCCCGCGTGGCGAAACGGATCGCGGCGCTCGGTGCCAACGGCTGGAAAATCCTCGGCTTCACGTTCCATCGTGACCGGGGAAAACCGGATGCTCCTCCCGCCTGGGAGAACATCGATCTCGGCACCACTTACAACCGGCGCTACCTGCGGCGGCTTTGCGTCTTCGTGGGCAGCGTCGCCACCCTTTGGAAAGAGCGCGACCGGCTGGGTGATTGCCCGTTGATCTACGCGATCAACACGGACAACGCGGCGCTCGCGCTGCTCGGACGTTTCTTTGCCGGAAGCACCGCCCCGCTCGTCCTCGAGCTCGCCGACATCCAACCGGCCATGACAGGGAACGGCATTGTTTCCAAACTGCTGCGTTTCATCGAACGCCGTGTGCTTTCCAAAAGCCGGCTGCTGGTCACCACCTCACCGGGCTTCGTCGAAAACTACTTCAAGCCGATCCAGAATTTCTCCGGCCCGGTCTTCCTTCTTGAAAACAAGGTCTACCCCTCAAGCGGACTTCCGGCTCCGGAATGGTCCCCCGCACCTGTGGCGAATGGGCATCCCTGGATCGTCGGATACTTCGGAGCCTTCCGCTGCCGCCGCAGCCTGGAACTGATCCAAAGCCTCGCGTCGAAACTCGGCGACAAAGCCCTTTTCCGCCTCCGCGGTTATGCGTCCGGCACCATTGCCGAGGAATTCCCGCAGCTTCTCGGAAATCTTTCCAACGTCGTCCACGAAGGCCCCTACCACTATCCGACCGACCTTCCCGCCATGTATGGTGGCGTCGATTTCAACTGGTGCTTCGACGAA
>DATLIO010000390.1:0-2109 GCA_035539355.1 Luteolibacter sp. | reverse complement strand
ACTCGGGATGTGACGGCGGTTCCGATTGGGTGCCGAGGTCTTCGGCGCTGGCGACGAGGCCGGTGCCGAAATAATGCTGCCACATCCGGTTCATCGCGACCCGTGCGGTGGTCGGTGATTTGGGATCGGCCAGCCAGCGGGCGAAGGTCAGTCGGGTCGGCGGCGCATCCTTGGGAAGCGGATTGAGGACGGAAGGAACACCCGGGGAAACCGCGTCGCCCGGTTTCAGCCAATCGCCGCGTTTGAGGAGATGGGTTGGCCGGTTTTCCGAACGTTCGCTGAGGGTCATCTGGGTGACACCATCCGGATGTTGCTTCCACATTGTTTCGATGGCGGCGTTCGCGTCCTTCCATTCCGCTTGCAGCGTGCGCCAGTGGGAGAAGATCGTCGCGGTCTGGGCGGACGTGCGCTGCGGGCGGGGAATCGCCAGAGCATCGCGCACCAGTTTCGGCAGGGCATCGAGTTTCGTCGGCGCGGTGGAGGCGATCGAAATGCGGAACCGTCCCATCGAGTTGCCCATGAGATCATCCGAGTTCCAGCCGCCGTGTTTCTGGGAAATACGGATGAGCAGGTTCGTTCCGCCTTCGGTGGAAACGGGTGATTCTGTTAGAAACGTGATCGCGCACTCGCGGTTGCGGCGGCCGGCTCCGACTTCGTTCGACCATGCGGTCTCCTCGCTGCCATCGATGGCATAACTCGCGGGGCCGATCACACGGCGGACGGGCTTCTTCTCGTTGAAGCAATCGCGGACGGGGGTTTCCGGGGCCGGTTCGAGATCGGCCTGCGCGGAGGTGAATTTGATCGATGCGAGTTTTCCTTCAGGACCCGCGTCGACCTTGAACTCGGTCACGCCGAAGGTCCCGAAGTGCGAACGGCCGGGACCGGTGGCGGGAAGGTTCGGATCGTTGAGCATGTCGATCCGGAACGCGGTGATGTTCTGCACGTCCGTCTTGATCCGCATCTTCACCTCGTGCTTGGTCGGCTGGTAGCCGCCGCAGAGGAAGGTGCCGTCCTTCTGGGGGAGGTAGCGTTCGCCGCCGGTGGAAATGTCTTCGACGACCGGTTGGATCGTCGTCCATTGCGTCGTTGGCGCGGCTTTGATTTCGTCCTCCCAGGCGGCCATGCGCGCTTCCCAACCGGGAGTGGAGGATTGCAGTTGCGATTCCGCGGCGGAGACTTTGGAAATCACGTCGGCCCGCAGCATCTGCTCGGAGTTCGTGTAGACGACCGGCTGCGATTCGTGGTCGTTGTTCAGGAAGGCGAAGATCCGGAAATACTCTTCCTGGCTGATCGGATCGTATTTGTGGTTGTGGCACTGCGCGCACTGGATCGTGAGGCCGAGAACCCCTTTGCCGATGGCTTCCATGCGGTCGAACATGGCTTCCATGCGGAACTGTTCGGGATCGACGCCGCCTTCCTCGTTGATCATCGAGTTGCGGAGGAAACCCGTGGCGACCATCTGCTGCTGCGTGGCGTTGGGAAGCTGGTCACCGGCGATTTGTTCGATGATGAACTGGTCGTAGGGGAGATCGCGGTTGAAGGCGTCGATCACCCAGTCGCGGTAGAAATGGGCGATGCGCGGCTTGTCCTTTTCATAGCCGTCCGAGTCGGCGTAGCGCGCGGCATCGAGCCAATGACGGCCCCAGCGTTCACCGTAGTGCGGGGACGCGAGCAGCTTTTCCGTGAGATCCCGGACGGCGGTTTTGGGATCCGCTTTGTGGCTGGCAACGAACGCGTCGGTTTCCGCGGGCGAAGGAGGAAGCCCGACGAGATCGAGATGGATCCGGCGGCAGAGCGTGACGGGGTCGGCGGGAGGGGAAAACTTCAGGTGCTCTTTCTCGAGTCGTGCGGCGATGAACGCATCGATCGGATTCGAAGCGGATGGCTTCGCGGGAACGGCGGGCCGCACCGGAGGTTTGAATGCCCAATGGTCGCGGTTCGCTTCCTTCAGAGCGACGGACGCGCTTTCCGGCCAGTCGGCTCCCTGGTCGATCCATGCGCGCAGCAGGCCGACTTGCTCCGAGGTCAGCCGCGGACCTTTCTTCGGCATGACTTCATCCTTCGTGCCGGCGACGAGGTGGATGAGCAGGCTGTTCGCGCTGTCGCCGG
>DATLIO010000389.1:0-2378 GCA_035539355.1 Luteolibacter sp. | reverse complement strand
GTCCTCGTGACATGCGTGCTCGCCCTGATCCCGGCCGGATGGATTTCCGCGGAGGAAAAGCCGGAGGTCGCCGAAGTCCGGCTCCGGGCCCAGTTGCTGCACGAGACGATCCACGGCGCGCTGCAGGTCATGCACCGGGATTTCTTCAAGGGAGAGGAACGCGACAACATCCCCTCCGCTTCGCTCGAGGATGTCTTCGCGGAGTTGGAAAAGACATGGAACGTGAAGGTCTCCTGGATGGCGGTGAATGCGAAGGCCATGAGCGTCGAACACAAGCCGTCCGATCAATTCCAGCGGGCCGCCGTCAAAGCGATCGAGAACGGCTCCGAAAGCCATGATGTCGTCGAAGGCGAAACCTTCCGCTACGCCGGGCTCATCACGCTCGGGAACCGTTGCCTCAAATGCCACGTCCCCGACCGCACCAACCTCGAGGATCGGAAAGCGGCGGTCGTGATCACGATGCCGCTCAAGATTCCCCCGAAACCATGAGGCGCTCGGTCACGCATCCTTGAAACCCGGAACCGTCTCCGTGAGGATTTCCATGATCCTCTCGCATTCGGATCTCGGAATCCATTCGCAGTCTGAACCACCTGTGAGCCGCGCGCGGAGTTCACGGAACACCGCCGTCCGGACCGGTTGCGGCAACGCCTGGAACGCCTGCGAGTGGATCATGTAGGAACAGCGGTTCTTGAACAGGCGGCTGCCCAGATGGAAATCCGCGAGGGACTCCCCGCCCTTCGTTTTGGGGAAACGGGAGACGAAGGCTTCCTGGAACGCGTCATCCCCATCGACGCCACCTTCACCGATGGCGGCTTCATGTTTGAAAAGCATCGCATCCACGATGACCCGGGCTTTCTCCTCCGCGATCCTCCCCATGCGCGATGAAGCGGGATCCGTGGAAACCGATTCCTCAAGCCAGCGGACGCGCCGGAATTCCATCGAGGCGTTCGTGAACAGGTTGTGGATGAAACACTGGTGCTCCAGAACCATCAGCGCGACGATGTCACTGGTGCCGCGCAGGTAACGGCTCACGTCGATCTTGTCCTCCAGCGATCGGATGGGAGGAGACGTGTCCTCCGCTTTCAGATGATCCGATGCGCTGAAGATGCGGTTGCCGAGATGAGGCAGCGAACTGCTGCCCGTGACATAGTAGCCCGCCCACCGTTGTTCGATCGGGCTGCGGTAGTCGGTGCGCATCGTGCCGAGCGAAAGCAACAGGTGGCCATCCGCATCGGTCGGCACCGAGCGGACCGTCAGTCCGGGAACCGATTCGGTGCGCCGTGTCCCGTGGCAGTTCAGGCAGGAGCCGGTGTCGCGCACGATCTGGTAGCCCTTGCCGTTCTGGGGTGGCTCGATGAAATAGAACACCACCCCGAGAACCGGGTCATGGATGATGATCTCGATTCCACCTCCGAGGACATGCCCCACGTAGGCGTTCTCGTTGAAATAAATCGCGCGGGGTGTCCGCGGGCTGATGAAGTAGTTCTGCGCGCTCGTCTTTGAATACACCAGGATCTGCGACTCCTCGGGGATCTCCAGCAAGCGCAGGATGAACCGGAGGGTTTCGCTTTCGGAACCTTTTGTCAGCGACGTTTCCCCGCTTGCGACCGCCTTCGCCAGGCTCGCCACGGGATCGGATCCCAACGTTTTCGAGTAATGGATCGGCGGCAGATCCCACAACTCCTGCGCGTTGGCCGGAAAAACGGCCGCGATCGCAAGGATGCCGCAGAATAAAGGGAGTCTCATGAGTGGGATGCCATTTCCATACGCCCGCGGGCGCCGGTCTTGTCGGGATTGTGGCGGTGAAATTGATCCGCATCAAATTTTACCCGCTTCATGCCGGTCATTGAAACGTGAAATCCCCTCGACCCCTCTCCCGCGTGCTGCCTATACGACGCCCGCATGCATCGCCCTTCCGCCGGACAACGCTGGATATCGACCTCCGAACCCGCCCTCGGGCTCGGCATCGTGAAAGACGTCGAAGGCGACATCGTCACCCTCCGCTATCCCGCCGTCGAGGAAACCCGCGCCTATGCGTTTTCCTCCGCACCGCTCGTCCGCGTCGCGTTCACCTCCGGCGATGTAATCTCCGACCGCTCCGGACTTTCGATCGTCGTCCGCGATGTCACTTCGGAGAACGGCACGTTCACCTATCATGGCGATGCCGGCACGATCGCGGAAACGGACCTGCTCGATTCCCTCAGTTTCACCCGCCCTGACAAACGGCTGCTCGCCTGCATGGTCGATCACCCGCGCGCCTTCGACCAACGGCTCCAGGCGCTCGAATGGAACACCCGCGTCCGCCGGTCCCCCGCCCGGGGATTCACCGGCGCCCGCATCGATCTCATCCCGCATCAGCTCGCCATCGTCGGTGAAAC
>DATLIO010000388.1:0-2257 GCA_035539355.1 Luteolibacter sp. | reverse complement strand
AGACCGGCCAGCGGTCGAACGGGCAGGGGAGGGTTCCCGGCGCGGGCGGCCAGAAAGCCCTCGCACGGTGGATCGAAGGTTCGGTCATCCGCTCTTCATCGAAGTGAGCGAGAAGAATCCAGTCATTGCCCGGCAGTGCTTCTTTCAATGGAGCCGACACTTCATCGAAACCCGAATGGCAGGCGACGAGCCGCTTCCCGGAGACTTCCCCGAGAGATTTCCGGAGCCAATCCCATCGATAAAGATCCGAGCGGTCGTAAACCCACCATGACACCCCGAGTGAGACGACGATGAAGTAAGCCGCACCCGCTGCGACCAACGCGCAGATGATGCTGATCACCGGCGAAACCAGAAAGGCCGCCACCGCCGCCGCGATGAAAATGGCGAAGACGGCTCCGAGGTAAAACGGCCAGTTGAACCTCGCGATCGCGAGCATTCCCTGGAACGGCCCGGGCTTTTTCATGCGACGCCTCCCGGCCGCACGATGCGTCCTTTCTCCCAGCGATAATCGACATCCTCCACCACGAACGCGTTCGCGAGGATCGGTTTCACGCCGGCGAACGCGGGTTCGGAAAACAATCCGACGTTCCAGTGTTTCACCGTCACCGGCCGTGGCGACCAGCTTGCGCGGCTGCCTTCGATGACGACAAAGCTTCCATCGTCATTCCGGCTGAACGTGAATGGCATCGGCCCCGCGAAACGCCGCGCCGTCCGCCAATCCGGAAACGGCGAGCCTTCGGGAATCGCCGCGCCATCGGTGGTGTCGAAGGTGAGATCCAGCGTCGGTTCGCCGGACGGCAGTTTCGTCAGCACCCGCGTTTCGTTTTCCGCGCTGGAAATCTCCACGTCCACTTTGCGGTAATGATACTTCGTCAGCAGATTGCCGGAACGCACCATCCGCGCCTTGTCGGTCTCGCTCCGCAGGATCTGCAGCCCACGCAGGCGTCTTCCCGATTCGTCCCGCAGACGGGTGAAAACACGGTAGCCGCCGAGAAAGAAATCCTGGCCGAACATTTCGGGAAACACCGCCGGACGCAGCTTCTTTGTCCAGACCATCGCCACCGTCACGAATCCGAGGCCTTCATAGTCATCGATCTCCAAGCCTTCGGAAACCAACGGCCGCAGCACCTCGGTCGGAAACGCGAAGGACACCGCCGCCACTTTGTCGAAATACGCGCGGACGGCGAACGGATGACGGTTGAGGGCGTTCATCGGCAGCCACAAGGTAGCGTTTCAATCGAACGCGGAAACAAAAAACCCCTCCGCCGTGAAAAGCGGAAGGGTCGGGAAATCAATCGTCTGCCGATCGATCAATATTTGATGCCGCAACCGTAGGGTTGGTTCTTGGCGTCCGCGACGGGCTTGCCGGCGATGACGTTGTCGAGCGCGTTGGCGAAGAGTTTGTCGGCGGTGGCGACGTCGGCCTTGTCGCTGGATGGGTTCGAGTCGATCGCGCCGCTGTAGGCGAGCTTGCCGTCCTTATCGATGATGAACATGTGCGGGGTGACCTTGGCGTCGTAGGCTTTGCCCAGCTTGCCGTCGCCGTCGACGAGGATCGCGGTGGCCTTGCTGCCCTGGTCCTTGGCGAGTTCGGAAAGCTTGGAGCCTTCGACGAAATTGTCCGGTTTGTCCTTGTTGGCGGAGCTGACGGTCAGCCACACGACTTCCTTGCCGGTGTAGGTTTCCTGCAGCTTCTGCATGTTGCCGCTGCCGTAGTGTTTCTTGACGAACGGGCAGCCGAAGTTGACCCACTCGAGGACGACGACTTTGCCTTTCTGATCGGCGAGGGAAACCACCTTGCCGGCGGTGTCCTGAACGGCGAATTCCGGTGCGGCCTTGCCAACTTCCTTGGCGGTGACGGAGGCGAGCGCGAAAGCGCCGGCGAGGGTTGCGTAGGCGAATAGTTTCATCTGATTGTTAGGTTTAATCGTTTTAAATGCCCTGTAAAACGAGGCGAGGTTGTGACGTTTGTCCAACAGATTTTATTCCGCCTCATTTCACTCGGCTTTCCAGAAAACCTCGATCGGAGCCGATTCCTTGTCGGCCAGAATCAGCTTCAACTCCTTGAGCGGGCCGTCCGCATATTCGTTTTTCACGGCTTTCGCGGACCAGGTGGGGCCGCTTTTTTCAAATTGGAAAGGTTTGTAGTGATCCACGGCCTGCTCGGTTGCGGGAAAGACCTGGGCGTTGGCGGGATCGAGCTGGGTTCCGACGGGAAGTGTCAGCGTCAGGTTGAGGGTGGTGCCTTCTTCCCGGA
>DATLIO010000387.1:0-2195 GCA_035539355.1 Luteolibacter sp. | reverse complement strand
TCAAATAACCGAGCGCGTTCCTGACCCCATCGCTTGAGATCGGCGAAACGCTCGTCAACACGCCGCCTTCGAGTTCATCGGAGATCAGCACATCGCCCGCTTCGGCCGGGATATCATCCGCCAGCTGTACTTTGATGAGCGAGCGGTTCACTTTCCCGGCGCTCTTGATCCGGGAAATCACTTCCTGACCGATGTAACAGCCCTTGTGGTAGGAAATGTCCGTCGCCTCCAGATTCGCCTCCGGAGGAAGCATGCCTTCGACCAATTCACTTCCCCACGCGGGGACACCATGGCGGATGCGGAGGTCTTCCAGCTCTTCGTGAGATATTTCGTCGGGGCCATCCGGGAAATCCGTCGGGTAATCCACCGGTATCCAGAGATCGACCCCTTCGACACCGAAGCGGGACAGATTCCGGATGACCGCATCGCCCCCCTCCGGAGGCCTTTGGCCGACCAGATGATAGAGTTGGAATTCACCCGAGCGGTCGGTCACTTCGACATCATCGGCGATCAGATATTTCGTCAGCCGCGCCTCGAGTTCCTCCGCCGTTCCCGTGGGAGCGGTCACCCAGAGAACCCCCGGTTTGAATTCCAGGAGATAGACCCGGAACTGCAACTTGCCCTTCGCATCCGTGACGCACGCGGGCAACGAACGATCCGCATCCACGGCGGTGACATCCTGCGTCACCTGCCCGTTCAAAAACCGCACCGCATCCGGCCCGCGGAATTCAAGGATGACGGGATACCCGAGATCCGTTCTGAAAGAGGATTTCACGGCGTGTGCAGATAAGGTTTCGCCAAAGCGGAAAAATCGAGATCACCCAGTCCTTCGCCACACAACTCGCCCATCCGCGCGGACACCGCTTCGATGCCCGGGGTTTCCAGTCCGGATTCGGCAGCCAGAGCGAGCGCGTAGCGGCTGTCTTTCCACATGTTGGACATCGAGAAATGGGTATCGAAATCACCCGATGCCATCCCGGGAAGTTTCATCGCCGAAAGACCGGACGCATGGGCGTTGCGTGAAACCGCCTCCAGAAACACATCCGCGGAGACTCCATGTTTCACGGAGATCGCCAACGCTTCGGCCAACGCCTGCACGGTCGAAGCGGAAACCAAATTGGTCGCGAGTTTCACCACCGTCGCCGAACCGACATCACCGCATGGCAGAAGCGATTTCGCGGTCACCAGCAGATAGGGTTCGACGGCTTTCACCAGTTCGGGATCGCCGCCGGTGTAATAGACCAGCTGTCCACCGGCCGATGCATTCTTGCTGCCCGTGAAAGGCACATCGAGAAACCGGCAACCGCTCGAAGCTGATATATCAGCGAGCCATCTCGTCGTATCGAGATCGACCGTCGCATGGTTCAACAGGATCTGCCCTTCGGCGAGATAGGGGGATATCTCCTGGACGATCGACCGCACGGCTTCGCGATCTTTCAGATAGAGTGAGATCACGTCCGCACCACGGATCGCATCAACCACGTTTCCGATTTCGCCCGGAAGATGTTTCGGCGTGCGGTTCCACGCCTTTACCTCCCAGCCCGCTTCCTGCAACCGCGAGAGGGCCCGTGATCCGATGATCCCCAGGCCGAGCACGGCGGCTTTTTTGATCGGAGAACTCATTTCTGACGCTGCAATGCCAGTTCAACCAGTTTGGCCGCCTGTTTCCGGATTTCCGCGATCTGAGCCTGGGTCGGTTCCTTGCCTTCCTCGATCACCATCTCGTTGCGAAGTCCGGAAAGGATGTCGCGCATCTCGATGTAGTTGGGGCGTTCGGAAATGCGCGGCTCAAGTCCGGCGACCGATTCGGTGTAGTAATCCGCGATGTCCTCACGCATCACCTTGCGGGCGCGTTCGGGCGAAAACTGCTTGTCCACCGCGACGGTCGAAACCTCCAGCGCACGGATCCAACCACCGAGCGAAATGATGTGCGCGAGGTCCGCGTCCTTCAGGGTCACCAGTTCGCTGACCACGTCCTTCTGCGTTGCGGCGAGTTCTTTTTTCAGCTGCTCCACTTCCTGCTTTTTCGCACTCTCCAGCAGACTGGCGGCGTGTTTGTTCACGCGGTCCCCCACTCCCAGGGCTTTGCCATAGCGGGTGAGATCGCCTGCCAGCGTCTCCACCTTTTCCATCTGGCCGGCTTGCACGATCAGGAAACCATCCGCGATGAGGAAACCCAGTTCCATCGCCAGATC
>DATLIO010000386.1:0-5700 GCA_035539355.1 Luteolibacter sp. | reverse complement strand
AGGTTCATGGTGACCAGTTTCACGAGATGCCAGCCGAGCGCGGAAGCTGGATTGGCGAGGTTAGGGTCGTTGATCTGCTGGATCAATACGCCGGCGTAGGCTGGCAGGATCACCGCATATCCCAAGGCGAGCATCAGGCTGCCGGCGACCATCAGGCGGGCCGACCAGGAGCGCGCACCCGAAGCGAGGCGCCAGGTGAAAATGGCGAGCGACAACCCCATGACAATCATGAACACCGGGCGGGCGGCGTCGATGGAAGCGATGACCAGCGGAGGGGAGAGCTGCATTCGGAATGCATACTCTCATGGATAACTCATTGAGCAATAATATACTGTGAAGGCAATGCAGGATATCAACCATTTCAAGAATAGGCCGGATCCTGATAGAATGGTTCTGATTTAAATTACGGCTTCGCGAAAAACATGAGGCGGGAACCTAGTGAATCACCGGTTTTCACATGCCTTTCCGGTCCGGTGTCAGGGATTTTCGGAGCGCAAAACCCGTGATGTCGGGGGAGAAGGCCGATCCGGATTTCTAACAGAAATGCGGCATATTTTTTCCGGATGATGGCGGTCCGGAGGTGTCAGGAAACGAATTCCCGCCGCCAAACCCCTTGCTTCCCGGGAAAATACCACCTAAAGCCCCGTCCCGTCATGAGCGAAGCCTCCCCGCAGCAGCCCCAGTCCACCGAAGCCGAATTGATCGCCGTCCGCCGCGAGAAACTCGCGAAGCTGCGCGATCTCGGCGTGGACCCTTACGGCGCGCGCTATGAGACGACGGGCTCCCCCGCCGAGCTGCGGGCGGGTTTTTCCGAAGGGCAGCAGGTGAAAACCGCCGGCCGCCTCATCGCCATCCGCGACATGGGGAAATCGGTTTTCTTCCAGCTCGGTGACATCCATGGCTCGATCCAAGGCTATCTGGGAATGAAGGGGTTGACCGAGGAAAAGGCCGCCGAATGGAAGTGCATGGACCGCGGCGACTGGATCGGCATCGAAGGAGAGACCTTCACCACCAAAACCGGCGAACCGACGATCAAGGTCACCGATTTCACGGTGCTTTCCAAAGCGCTGCGTCCGATGCCCGACAAATGGCACGGCCTTTCCGACCGTGAGACGAAATACCGCAAGCGCCATCTCGACCTGATGGGCAACGAGGGCAGCGCCAAGCTGTTCGTGACCCGTTCGCTGATGCTGGCGGAAATCCGCCGCTTCCTCCAGGACCGCGGCTTCCTTGAAGTGGAGACGCCGATGTTGCAGGACGTCGCCGGCGGTGCCGCCGCGCGCCCGTTCGAGACCTTCCACAATGCCCTCGCCATGCCGCTGACCCTGCGGATCGCGCCGGAATTGTTCCTCAAGCGTCTGCTGGTGGGTGGTTTCACGAAAATTTTCGAACTCAACCGGAACTTCCGCAACGAGGGGATTTCCCGCCGCCACAATCCGGAGTTCACGATGCTCGAAGCCTACTGGGCGTTTTCGGATTTCGAGGAAATGGCGGATCTCGTGGAGGAAATGACCTGCCACCTTGCCGAGAAATTCATCGGCACGCTGAACATCGAGCACAAGGACGAGGAAGGCAACGTCACCCGCACGATCGACCTCAACCGTCCGTGGAAGCGCGCGAGCTACAATGATCTGATCGCCGGAGCCGCCGGTCAGGATTTCTTCACGATCACCCCGGAACAGCGCCGCCAGCGTTGCGATGAACTCGGGGTGCAGATCTCCCCGGAGATGGAGGACCATGAAGTCGTCCAGCAAGTTTTCGAAAAACTGGTGGAGGAAAAGACCTTCGATCCGTGCTTCGTCACCCGCGTCGCCAGCGAGCTGGTGCCGCTTGCGAAGGTCTCACCCGGCGGAAAAACCGTCGAGGTCTACGAACTCATCATCAACGGCCAGGAGATTTCCCCCGGGTATTCCGAACTCAACGATCCGGATGTCCAGCGCTCCCGCCTTGAAGAGCAATCCGGCGAGGAAACCCACAAGATCGACTACGATTTCATCGAAACGCTCGAGCACGGCATGCCGCCGGCCGGTGGCATCGGCATCGGCATCGACCGTCTGGTGATGATGCTCACCGGTGCGCCGACGATCCGTGACGTGGTTCTTTTCCCGCTGCTGAAACGCAAGGACTGAGGCGGTCTCCCGCTTCGGGCTCACCTCTTGCCCGATCTCCCCAAGGCTGCGGCCGATTGGGGGTCGAGAAGCCGCAGCGCGGAGCCTTCCGGAAGCCGGGCTTCCAGAATCTGGCGGGCGGCCTCCAACGACGGGTAGGCGGTGCGGCGGAATTCCACGGTCCGGGCGTCCGAATCCCAGATCACCCACGCGGCGCGGGAATCCTCATCCCGCGGCTGGCCGACCGAGCCGACCATGACGGCGCAGACGCAGCCTTCCGGCAGATGGACGGTGGAAAAGCCCAGCCGTTTCACGATCGCGCCGGTTTTCGACTTATGGCTGAAAAACGTCTGCTGGTGGGTGTGGCCGAAAAATCCGATCCCGTAACCGGAATCCTCCAACACCTGAAGCGTGGGCGCGGCGTCTCCGTGGGAATGCAGGTAGGGCCACTGGTCGGGAAAATGAAGCGAGGCGTGGCTGATGATGCCTCCCGGAACGTCCAGACTGCCGGGCAGTTCCGCCAACCATTTGGCATTGTCCGGACCGAGGGTTCGGGCCGCGTGAACGACTCCGGCCCAGACGGGATTCTCCATCCAGCCATTTTCGGGAGGGATGTTCTCCGGGTGGGCGATCACCGCATTGGTATAATAGTCATGGTTGCCGAGCACGCTGCGCCCGCCGTGGTGGCGGACGAGGCTGACGCACTCATCGGACTTCGCCGCGTAGCCCACCGTGTCCCCGCCGAAATAGATCTCCGTGATGCCGGATTTGCGTACATCCTCGAGAACGGCGGTGAACGCCGGCAAATTCGCGTGGATGTCGGACAAAATCGCGATTCTTGGCATTGCGGCTACATTAGAGGGGGCGTCGAGCCCATGCCAAGGCGGGACTGAAGACAGATTCTAAAAAAAATCCTTGCCCGAAAGGGGGGATCGTGGTGAGTTCCCCGCCCGCCCTCAAGGCGGACCAACTTTTCCCTATCCGGCCATGGCCTACGCAGTGATCAAAACCGGCGGTAAACAATACCGCGTCCAACAAGGCGACAAACTCGACGTCGAGAAGCTCGACGCCGCCGTCGATTCCGAAATCACCTTCGACGAGATCATCCTCGTCGGTGAAGGCGACAGCGTGAAGGTCGGTGCTCCGTCCGTCGCCGGTGCCTCCGTCACCGCGAAGGTCATCAGCCAGTTCCGTGGCCCCAAAGGCATCGCTTTCAAATTCAAGCGCCGCAAGGGTTTCCACAAAACCAAAGGCTTCCGCCGCGCCCTTACCCGCCTCGAGATCACCTCGATCGCAGGCTAATCCTGAAATCACCAACCCTCTCGACTCATGGCCCATAAAAAAGGACAAGGTTCCGTCAAAAACGGACGTGACTCCCGCAGCAAGCGCCTCGGCGTGAAAAAGTTCGGCAGCCAGGCCGTCATCGCCGGCAACATCATCATCCGCCAGCGCGGAACGAAGGTGCATCCGGGTGTCGGCGTCGGCATCGGCCGCGACCACACGATCTTCGCTCTCGTCGACGGCCGTGTTTCCTTCGACAAGGAAGGCAAGCGCGTGAACGTGGTCGCCGCTGCGAACTGAGATTCGTCGCTCCCAATTTCGAAAAAGCCGCTTTCCGTGAGGAGAGCGGCTTTTTTACGTTGGCGGAGAACCGCTTTTGGAAGTGACAACCTCCGTATCATTCCTTTCGATGCTGCAAACCCCTTTCTCCATGCGACTTAAAAATCCCCTTGTTGGCATGGCTGTATCGGCCGCGCTCCTTTCTTCCGCGTCCGCGGTGACGCTGGCATCCTATGCTTTCGGAACGGATCTCAATGTGACCTCGACCGCAGGCAACGTGACGGCATCGGCGATCGCCGGAGCGACCGGACGAAGCGCCAATTCTTACGCCTATCGCTTCACCACCGCCCCTGCTCCGTATCAGATGCAGTTTTCAGTGACGGCTGCGGGTGGATTCGTCCTGGATCTGTCGACCATCAGTTTCCGGTACGATTTCCTCCAATCCGGCGGCACGGTGGTCAATTGGAACTCCACCTTCGATCTCTATTACAGCACGGATGGTTTTGCGACCGCAGGGACCTTGGTCCAGCAATTCGCCGATACCAGCGGGACCGCACTGACTTCGGGAGGCCCGGCGTTCAACAATTCCGGCAATCTCGACCTGAGCGCGTTGGGTGATGTCAACTCGATCTCTTTCCGGTTCGTTTTTGCGAACAACAGTTCGCCGGTGTTGGACACGAACACCTACCGCTATGCCATCGATGACATCGTCGTTTCCGGTGAGGTCGTATCCGTACCGGAGCTTTCGGGTTCGCTGCTGGGGGCTGCCGGAGCAGGTATGATTTCCCTGCGCCGACGCCGCCAGCCGCGCTGAGATCACTTGGCGACGCCGCCCTGATGGACGAACCAAGCCGGGTTGAGGCCGGCGAGGGGGGCACGCATCTTGGCGAGTTCGGCTTCCGGGCCGTGGATTTCGAGGCGGACGAGCGTGGAAATCGACAAGGCCTTCTTCAGGAGATCGTCGACATTGCCGAGGTGATGAAGCGCTGCATCGCCATCGACGTAGGCTTCCCGGCAGAACGCTTCGTCGCCGTTGAGCGTGAAATCATAGTAGAGGCAGCCGTCTTCCGACGAGGTCCGCTCGATGAAGGCCGGAAAGCCTGAGGTGAACTCGTCGACTTTACCGGACTGGATTTTGAAATAGGGATGCAGACTGACGGCGGTGGATAGGGAACTCATGCTCCACCAACGTCCAACCGTCACGGGTGTCTGCCAAGCGGGAAATCGGGATCAATCCTGGCCACGGACCCGCTCGATCGGATCGTCCTTCCACATGAACAGCGCCTTGATGACGTGCTGGAGGTCGCTTTTCTGATGCATCTCCCGCTGGATCTGGAGGTTGGCCTGATCGATTTCGTCGGGTTCAACCGTCCGTGCCGCAATGGTGCCGGCGATGGGGCCTTCGTGGGTCCGCAGCCCCGCAAGGAGGGTTTCGACATCCGAGTGCAACCTCTCGACGTGGTCGCACAGCCGCAACGCTTCGGCGGCGAGGGTGCCCTGGACTTCGGGATTGGCTGCATTGGCAAGCGTGCGGACCCGGGAACTCAGTTCGAGCCACTGGCGTGAAAGATCGCGGCTCACTTCGGAACTTGCTTCAAGAAGATCGGCAGTCATCCGGTAAGGTATAGCCGGTGGGGAGGATTTTGCAAATCCCCGGCGAAATTTTCGGTTAGACGGGAATGTGGCTTTTCAGTGAGGAAAGCGAGGCGAAAGTGGCGCCGTGCGTATGAATCGACGGGGTTGGATCTTGTTTGGATGTGCTCTAACAGCCGTTTTGGCAATGGGTTGCCGAAAAAAGGAGATCTCCGCCATTCCGAAAGCCGTCCAGGTCCGTGAGGATGGGAAAATCGAGGTGGTGGCCGCCACGTTCAATATCCGGAACGAAAACAACGGCGATCTTGCGGACCGTGCCTGGCCTCTGCGGGTGGAACGGGCGGTGCGTCTGATCCGCCGGATCGATCCCGATATTCTGGGCATGCAGGAACTGACCCACGGGCAGGCCGCCGATCTGTGGGCGTCGCTGCCGGATTTC
>DATLIO010000385.1:0-2202 GCA_035539355.1 Luteolibacter sp. | reverse complement strand
ATCCAAAAAACGTCTTGCGCGTCCGCCCTCCCGCCCATAAACCTCCGCCGCACTTACCCGCAAGGGGGCGTTAGCTCAGTTGGTAGAGCACTTGCATGGCATGCAAGGGGTCAGCGGTTCGAATCCGCTACGCTCCACCATCCTTCACAGAAGGTTGGTTTAAAGACTTCCGAATCCGGAATCTCTCACCTCTTCCCAACGGTCAGGACGAGTTTTTCCTGGCGGCACTGCCACGCCACTAGCGGTTGCTCCACCACTCGCTTTTCAACAATCCGCCGCAGGATGTCCGTTGTCTGACGCAGGCAAACCCCGCTTTGGTGAAGAACACTTCGTGCGGACAGAGCCTGTCCGATTCGATCCCGGTCGTCTTCCGGAAGAAAGCATACAGCAGTCCGACGATGATCCGGCTGCACCATTTCACGGGACCTTTCTCCGGTTCATGGAATTCCGCGACCAACCAGTCCGCGCTTGGTTTTGCGAGAGATGCGATTTTTTCAATCACACCTTCCAGCTGATCCTCCGGCACGCAGTCCAACATGAAATTCGTGATGATGAGATCGTAACGCTTCTCCGTTTTCCAATCTTCGATCATCGAATGGACGAACCCGATGCCGGATGTGTCCGCCAGCTTCGTCTTTGAAATTTCCAGCATCCTTTCGCTGCCATCGACCACCGTGACCGCCGCGCCGGGAAAGCGTTTGCAAAAGACGGAAAGGAACCGTCCATGTCCTTCGCCGATCATCAGCACATCGTGGGGAGTTGGTATCTCGTGAAGGAACGCTTCGCGGCAGCGCTTGAGGAATCCCAAGGCGAACCCTGTTTCCATGGGCCCGTAGAACCGGGCGATCCGATCGAAGTTCATCACTCGCGCATCCGTTCGCCGGATCCATTGAGCGCCGCCCGCAGGCGATGCAACAACGCGGTGGTTTCGGTGCACAAACCGGCTTCCCATGCCTTCACCTCCTCATCGTCTTTCATCGCAGGCACGGTCGCGGTGGTCAAACGGTGGCCCGCAAGGAAATGCTTTGCCTCGTCCTCCGTGGCGAGATGGAAAAGTCCGGAATAGAACCACGGCTTCGGATCGCCGATCTCGCCCCAGCGGCCGATCATCGACCGGGCGATCCCACATGATTTCCTGAGCCGCCGCGGATCGGTCCTCTCAAGGTGGGCCATCCAGTCTTCGGCCCGCTGTCCCAGCCCATGATGCACGATCCACCGGCGGTTGATCCGTCCCGCCCACTCGACGGGGCGCTTCATGAGGTCGTCGTTCATTCGTCGCCGGGTTTGACCAAAAGCCAATCACCCTCCACCAAATGCCGGGCTTCGTCAAATGGTCCCAGCCATTCCCAGACCCACGCGCCGATCATTTTGCCATCCTCCGTGAAAATATCGGCTTTCACCCGGCGGTATTCGCTGCCCTCCACTTCGCCGGCTGAAAGCCCCTCGAAAGCATCGAGTTCCAGCAGCTGCGCCGCATCGACGGAAAAGACCTCCCCTTTCACCCGGCCCTCGTTTCCCAGGACCAATCCCGGATACCAGTCGATCCGGTAGATTTTCCCGAGCACGACCCCCGCCGTCACGAAGTCCGCGCCGGACATCCGGAAGTGGTTCGATCCGCCGCGCCGCAGCGTGCCGTAGACGAAGACCAGCTCGCGGGTTCCGGACATGGGGAAAAGGATCAGGCGTTGCGACGGTAGCCGACCTCGTTATCCAGCATCTGCTTGAGATCGTCCAGTCCCTCCTCGAGCTCGGCGGAAATGGCGACCACCTCCACTTTCGGGAAACGGTCGCGGAACGCCTGCAAATTCTCCTGCGCTCCTTCGGCGTCCATCTTGTTCGCGACGACCTTCCACGGGAAGCGTGCGAGTTCCTCGTCATATTCGCGGATTTCCTTACGCAGGATCTCGAGATCGGAAATCGGATCGCGCCCTTCGCTTCCGGCCATATCCAGGACGAACAGAAGCAGACGGCAACGCGTGATGTGACGCAGGAATTCGTGGCCGAGGCCGCGGTTTTCATGCGCGCCTTCGATCAGCCCCGGAATGTCCGCGAGCGTGCAGCGGCGGAATCCACCGAGATCCACCACACCGACCATCGGCTGGAGGGTGGTGAAAGGATAGGAAGCGACTTTCGGCTTCGCCGCGGACATCTTGCCGAGCAGCGTCGATTTCCCTGCGTTCGGGAAACCCACCAGCCCCGCAT
>DATLIO010000384.1:0-2180 GCA_035539355.1 Luteolibacter sp. | reverse complement strand
GTTACTTCACGGCGGCCCTCAACAAACTCCCGCACATGAAGCCGGATTCGGCGTTCCCGTGGGATGCGAAATACGATGGCTCCTCGAAGAATCCGGGACAACTCGCCAAACAGCTCGCCGAAGCGATCCAATCCGCGAAGGACTCCGGAAAGCCGTTCTTCATCAACTGCAACATCGGGGATCCTCATCGTCCGTTCTATGGAGCAGGTCCCAAGAACCCTCAGAAAGCGGCCCGCGCGAAGAATGAAGGGGAAGGCATCGTCGCCAAACCTTTCACCGCGGAAGACGTCAAAGCTCCCCGCTTCCTCGAAAACCTCCCCGACATCCGCGAGGAGTATGCCCAATACAGCAACAGCGTCCAACGCCTCGACATCAGCTTCGGCAATGTCATCGACGAGCTGCGGAAATCCGGCCTCGCGGACAAAACCATCGTTGTCTTCCTCTCCGACCACGGCATCTCGATGCCCTTCTCGAAAGCGACGGTGTATTTCAATGGCACCTGGTCGCCCGTGCTGATCAAGGTCCCCGGAAAAGATGGAGCCGAGCATCCGGAACTCGTTTCCAGCACGGACATCCTGCCAACATTGCTGGAGCTCAGCGGAAATCCGGTTCCCGAAGGAATCGATGGCAGATCATGGATTCCCCTGCTCAACGGCGAAAAGCAATCCGGCCGCGATCGCGTCTTCACTCACGTCAACGGCGTCAGCAGTGGCAAACAGTTCCCGCAGCGTGCGGTGAACACGCTCACCCGCTCGCTGATTTTCCTCCCCTGGGCCGGGAAGGGTCAGGACTTCCGTGTCGAAGCCATGCAAGGGCTCGCCTATGCCGCCCTGGCGGAAGCCGCCGCGGCGGATCCTGCGGTCAAACCCCGCGTCGAGCAGTTTCTTCACGGCGTCCCGCTTGCCCTCTACGATCTTGAGAAGGATCCGGACCAGCGCACCAACGTCATCGACGATCCCGCATACGCATCCGATCGCAGGGAACTCGAACAATCGCTTCTCTCCCACATGGAAAAAACCGGCGACCCGCAGCTCGCCGCATTCCGCGACCTCCTTTCCACCAAACCCTGAACCTCTCCACCTCATGCGCTCCGCCATCCCACTCCTTGCCGGCTCCCTTCTGCTCGTCTCGAACGCGGGGGCGCAGACACCTGAACAGCTCGCCAAAGCCCTCGAACGTTTTCCGAAAGCGGACACCAACGGCGACGGCACCCTGACCCTTGAGGAGGCGCAGGCTTATCGGAAGAAAGCCGGAGAAAAACCATCCGCTGACAAAGCGACCGAAAAGCATCCCTCGCCCACCATCGCCGCCGGATCGTATGGTCCGAATGCAGCTTCGGTCTTCGATTTCTGGAAAGCCGGAAGCGAAAAGCCCGCACCGCTTCTCATCTTCATCCACGGCGGTGGTTTCAAGGCAGGCAACCGCAAGGCGGTGAAACCCGCGTTCATCGAGAAAGCCCGCGCCGAAGGTTTCTCGGTTGCTTCGATCGACTATCCCTTCCTTCCGGAAAAGCCGATCCAGGAAATCCTTCCTTCGATCGCCCGCATCGTCCAGTTCGCACGCCACAACGCGAAAGAGTGGAACATCGATCCCGATCGCATCGGAGTCCTCGGAGGTTCCGCCGGAGCCGGCAGTTCGCTTTGGATCGCCGCTCATCCGGATCTCGCGGATCCGAAATCGGAGGACCCCGTCGCACGCCAGTCATCCCGCGTGAAAGCCGCCGCATCCATCAATGGACAGGCCACTTACGATCTCTTGAAATGGGAGGAACTCGTCGGACCCGCCCCGGCCGCGATCGACAAGGAAAGCGATGAACCGCTCCGCTTCTATCATCTCGCTCCCGGCACGGATCTGAATTCCGGAGAAGCGAAGGCGGCGCGTGCGAAAGTCGACATCCACGGACTGATCGGCAACGACACACCGCCGCTGTTTCTTTTCACCGCAGGCAACATCCCGAAGGACAATCCACCGGATCGCGGAGCCTACGTTCACAGCCCGCGCCATTCGGAGGCCATCGCCGCGAAGGCCACTGAGAAAAACGTCCCCAACCAACTTGTCATCGGCACCGATGCCGTGGGGAAAGACGGGGCTATCGAAGCCATTTCCTTTTTCAAGAAGCACTTGGTTTCCGGAACACCGGCACCGGCGACCGCAGCTCCTTGAGTGGTGCGACGGGCGAT
>DATLIO010000383.1:0-3746 GCA_035539355.1 Luteolibacter sp. | reverse complement strand
TCAAAGTACAGCTGGCGGATGATATCCCGGCCGAAGCGGGCGATGTGCTGATCTCCGATGAACTCGAAGGCGGCGTGTTGACGAGCGTTTCGCCGATCTCAAGCGATGGGGTCCGGAACGCGCTCGGCTATTTGAAGCGTTCCGCCGATCGGAGCGACCTGCACGTGAAAACCCGCGGCGGTATTTTCGAGATCCGGCTGAAGGATTGATTTTTTTGTTGGGGGCGGGCGCTTCCGTTTCATTAGCTTCCGGGCGTGGCGACCATTCTGGCGATCGAATCCTCCTGCGACGAAACCGCGGTGGCGATCCTGCGTGGGGAGATCGGAGCGAAAGCGGAGATCCTCGCTTCGGAAGTCGCCTCGCAGATCGAGCTTCACCGCGAGCACGGCGGGGTTGTTCCGGAACTCGCTTCACGGAACCACGCGCTGGCGCTCCGGCCGTTGGTTGAGAAAGCGCTCGGCGACGCCGGAGTGGGTGTCGGTGACATCGACGTCTTCGGCGCGACCACCGGACCGGGACTTGCTTCTTCGCTCCTGATCGGCAGCACCGCGGCCAAGGCGATGGCCTGCGCGTTGTCCAAGCCATTCATCGGCGTCAATCATCTCGAGGGTCATCTGCTTTCGCCATTCGTCGGTGAAACCCACGTCCCTCCGCATGTGGCGCTGATCGTTTCCGGAGGCCATACGTTGCTGCTGGATGTCGAAGGTGCCGGGAAATACCAAAAACTGGGTGGCACCCGTGACGACGCGGCGGGCGAGGCTTATGACAAGGTCGGCAAGATGCTCGGACTGCCTTATCCCGGCGGACCTGAGATCGAGAAGGCTGCGGTAGGTGGCGATCCGAAGGCATATGATTTCCCGCGATCGATGCTGCATGATCCGCATCTTGATTTCTCGTTCTCGGGGTTGAAGACGGCGGTTCTTTATACCCTCCAGAAAGAAGGGGAGAATTTCCGGCTGCCGGATCTCGCGGCTTCCTTCCAACAGGCGGTCATCGAGATCTTAGTCGGGAAAACGCTCAAAGCCGCCAAGCAATCCGGCAGAAAGATCATCGCTCTGTCGGGCGGCGTGAGCCTGAACAAGGCGTTGCGGGCGGCGTTTTCCGAAGCCTGTGAAAAGCGGGGGATCCGCCTTGAGATCGCATCTCCGGATCTGTGCACGGACAATGCGGCGATGATCGCTTTCGCGGGTCTGCTGAGGCATCTCGGTGGTTCCTCCTCCCGGCTGGATGAAGATATCTTTCCTAACTTGCCGCTCGTTTGAGTGCGATAATCGGTCTATATTGTCCAACGAATGAGTTATAAGACCATCATCTTCGATTTTGACGGCACCATCGCGGACACGATGGAAGAGGGCCGCCGGATCTTCAATCTGATCGCGCCCGACCACGGGATCAAAACGATCGACCGTGAGCAGATGGAATCGCTGAGGGGGTTTTCGATCAACGAGTTCATCACCCATATGGGCATTCCGAAAACCAAGGTGCCCATATTCATCGCGCGGGGCACGTTGTTGATGCGGAAGAGCATCGGTGGTCTGCCATTGATCGATGGCGTCGGTGATGTGCTGCGGAAACTGCGTCCGACGGTGGATCGTTTCGGCATCCTCACATCGAATGCGGTGGAGAACGTCGAGGTTTTTCTGGGGAGCCACGGCCTCCGCGACCTTTTCGATTTCGTATGGTCGACCTCGAAACTGACCGGCAAGTCGAGATATCTGAACTCCGCCAGAAAGCAGTTTCATCTGAAATCCGAAGAGATCCTCTACGTCGGGGATGAAGTGCGTGACCTGAAAGCGGCGAAGAAAGCCGGTGTCGGTTCAGCGGGGGTGACCTGGGGTTTCAACTCCCATGCCGCGCTGGCGGCGGAGAATCCGGATCATCTGGTGGACACTCCACCGGAACTTCTCGGGTTGGCGGGGAATTGACATTGGCGGGGTAGGATGGCCACGCTCAGTCCATGGAGGAAATTCCAGCAAAAGCCGACGAGAAACCCGAAGCCGTCACGGCGCCGCCTGTCACCGAGCCTGTTGAATCCCAGAAGACTCCGGTGCCCCTTTATGTCGGGGTCGGACTGCTGATCGCGGCGGTTCTGGTCGTCATGCTGGTGATCATGAACCGGCCCAAGAAGACCGACAGTTCCGATCCGTCGGTTTCCGCGGTGAACGCGGAACTCGAAGCGGTGCGAAGCGAAGTCAACCGCCAGCGTGCTTCGATGGGCTTGCGGCCTCTGACCACTCCCGAGGGAGGTGGCGATTCGATCGATGCGATTTCCGCGAGGATCAAGAAGGACGCGGACACGCTCGTCGCCATGGCGAACACCTTCCAGAACATGCTCCGTGAGAAGGATCTCGCGATCGATGCCAAGAACACGGAACTGATCAATTCGGAAAAGCTGCGCCAGTCGTTGGCGGGGGACAATTCACGCCTGCAATCGGAGATCAGCCGCCTGTTGGTGAGTGGTGCCGATGGTGATCTGGCGAAGAAGGAACTTGCGTTGATCAAGGATCAGAAGGACCGGCTTGCCGCGGCGCTTGCGGATCTCAAGGGCAAGGCCGGCAGCAAATCGGACAGCGAGTACGCCGATCTGCAGCGTCGTTATGACGAAGCGAAACGCTCCAGTGATTTCTACGAAAAGAGAGTCGGGGAACTTCAGACCGAGCTCGCGAAGCTGAGGATCTTCGCGAGATCCGAAGGAGAGCTGCTTCCTGCGGCCGTCGAACTCTTCCGGACGCTGCGGAATCTGGAAGGTTTGAAGGACTCCGACAACATGAAGGCCTACAGCGACATCGGAGTGAATCTCGGCGCCAAGGTGCTGCGGACTTTGGATTTCCCGACCGGATCGAGCGAGCTGACGGCTGAGGATCAGGCGGCGATTCCGGGACTTACCGAAGCAGTGGCGGATGGCGATCTCATCCTGGTGGTCGGCTATGCGTCCACAACGGGCAATGTCGAACCGAACCGCGTGCTTTCTTCGGATCGTGCGACGGCCACGGCCCAGGCGATCTCGGCGATCAAGCGTCCGGGGCAGTTCGTGCAGGCGGTTTACATCGGCCAGACGAACCGTTTCAGCAGCGCCGCACCGGAACGGAACCAGATCTGCGAGATCTGGCAGATCAAGAAGAAGTGAGTTGTCGCGGCGGTCTGTGACCGTCGATGTTCATCCGACCTTAAAATGCGACGGTCATGGACCGCCGCTACAGTTTGGTTAGTTCGCAGGCGTGGGCGGCGAAGCCGGCGCCGAAGGCGGTGAGCCAGAGATGGCTGTCTTCGTGGGAGGCGAGACGTTTCTCCAAGGCGAAGAGCACCGAAGGGCTGCTCATGTTGCCGAACTGCTGGAGCACCTCCCGGGTCTCCGTGAGGGAGAAAGGCAGCACGCTTTCCAACGCTTCGATCACATCGCGGCCTCCGGAGTGGGCGAGGATCTGATCGGGATCGACCGAGCGCCGGGCATACAACTTCGAAACCGCTTGCGCTGCGAGGGCCGGAACGGTGCGGTCGAGCTGGTTCTTGAGTTTGCCCTCCGCGTTGATGAAGCGGATCTTCTCTCGTTCTTCCGGGATGTGGATGGTGGTGAAATTCCCGGCTTTCCAGTCTCCGGGACGGCCTTCCCCGGCCCAGATGGAAGCGGAGGCGCCGTCGCCGAACAGGCAGAGGCTGATGAGCACGCCGGGATCGTCATCGATGTAGAATGCCGCGGAGCAGATTTCGACGGCGACGGTCGCGACGATGGCCTTTGGATTCGCCGC
>DATLIO010000382.1:0-2756 GCA_035539355.1 Luteolibacter sp. | reverse complement strand
GCCTACGGAAACATCCTCGCCGACGGCGATGTCGTGGCGATGATCAAGGACCTGAAACTCAAAGGCACCTCGCAGACGCTCAAGGTCGGCACCAAATCCAAACCGATCCGGCTCGTCGACGGAGATCACGAGATCGCCTGCAAAATGGACGGACTGTCGATTGGACTGAAAGCCTGTTACGTGAAGAAAGTCTCGCCGTGAGCATGGAGCAATGGAACGAGGAGCGCCTCCGGTTGCAGGAGGAATTCGGAGAGCGCATCACTCTTGATGCGTTGACCGGGCCCAATGGATCGGAAGCCCGCGCCTCCCTCGCGGATGATTCCGGCGCCGCCGCCGGATGGATCATCGCGCAGCGGCTGAAAGGTCACCGCCACTCCGCGGACGACGTGCTCACCGCGTGGTATGCGATCCAGGGTTCGCCGCGTGTTTCCGAACATCTCGATCTCGGAACGGGCATCGGCACCGTCGGCCTGCTCACGTTGTGGGGCATGGGTCCGGAAGCCCGGCTCACCTGTGTCGAAGCCCAGGAGATCAGTTACCGCCTCCTTCAATCGAACCTTGATTGCAACGGACTGCGCGGACGTGTCGATTGCTCGCTGGGTGATCTCCGGGATCTGCGCCTTGAAAAGAAATTCCCGCTCGTCACCGGCAGCCCTCCCTACTTTCCCGCCGATGCCGGAGTCGTGCCGCAGGATTCCCAGAAGGCCCACGCACGTTTCGAACTCCGCGGCGATGTCTCCGATTATGCGAAGGCAGCCGTCCGCCATCTCGCGCCCGGGGGATGGTTCATGCTTTGTTTCCCCTCGCGCCAGAAGCAGCGCGCCATCGATGGCATCCTTGCCTCCGGTTTGAAAATCGTCCGGCTGCGCGATGTCATCCCGAGGGAAACATTGCCCGCTTTGTTCACCCTCTTCGCCTGCCAGCTGCCGGAGGATTTCCACGGTGAAATGACCGAGGAGCCGCCATTCCTCGTCCGTCATGAAAACGGCCGTCTCACCGCGGACATGGCGGCGGTCCGGAGAGGCTTCGGCTTTTCCGATGGTGAAGCGCACGGCGGCCATTCCGCCTGAAGTTCCGGAAATCATCATCCGCCGCTGGACGGCACGCTGAAAACCCGTCCTAATAGGTCCGATCGAGAACGTCCCGGCCTGCCACCTTCATGCAACTGTCATCGACCGTCATTTCCGACAAGAACACCAACACCGTCCGTCTCCATCGCGTCCTCGGCGCACCTCCGGAACGGGTCTACCGCGCATTCCTCGACTCCGCCGCCAAGGCGAAGTGGCTTCCGCCGAATGGTTTCACCGGGAAGGTCTATGAGAACGATGTCAAAGTCGGCGGCAAGCACCGCATGTCGTTCACCAGCTTTTCCACCGGCAAGGAAAGCTTCTTCGGAGGCACCTACATCGAGCTCGCGGCCAACCAGCGCATCGTCTACACGGACGCATTCGACGAGCCTGGCCTGCCCGGCGAAATGAAGACCACCATCACCGTCAAGGAAGTCTCCTGCGGCACCGACCTCCAGATCATCCAGGAGGGCATCCCTTCGGTGATCCCCGTCGAAGCCTGCTACCTCGGCTGGCAGGAATCGCTCGTCCTGCTCGCCAAGCTCGTCGAAGCGGAGATACCCGACGAGGAATAAGCTCACGCGGCTGCCCCTTTCGTTCCATTGCTTTCGGAACCCGCCCCTGATTCGCTGGCATCCATGACTCCGACGCCTGATCGCATCATGGAAACCGGCATGGCCTTCTGGGCTTCGAAAACGTTGCTCAGCGCCGTCGAAATCGGACTGTTCACGGAACTCGCCGCGCAACCTGGCGATCTCACATCGCTCTGCCAGCGTCTCGGCCTGCATGCCCGTTCATCGCGTGATTTCCTCGACGCACTCGTCGCGCTGGGATTCCTCGAACGCGAAAACGGCGTCTACCGCAACACCGCGGAAACCGATCTCTTCCTCGACAAAGCCAAGCCTTCCTACGTCGGCGGCATGCTCGAGATGGCGAACCACCGCCTCTACGGATTCTGGGGAAATCTCACCACCGCCCTGCGGACCGGCGAACTCCAGAACGAAGCGAAAGGCGGTGCTCCCGATCCCTTCGCGGCCCTCTACGCCCATCCGGACCGACTGAAGGAATTCCTCCGCGCCATGTCCGGTGTCAGCCGCGGTGGCAACCTCGCCATCGCCCGCCAGTTTCCCTGGAACGATTACCAGACCTTCGCCGACATCGGCGCCGCACAGGGCGACCTTCCCGCGCAGATCGCTCTGGCGAATCCGCATCTCACGGGCATCGGCTACGATCTTCCGGAGGTCGGTCCGGTTTTCACCGAATACATGGCGGAATGCGGAACCGCCGATCGCGTGAAATTCCAAGGAGGCAGCTTCTTCACCGAAGATCTCCCGAAAGCCGACGTCCTCCTCTTCGGCCACATCCTCCACGACTGGGATCTGGACACGAAAAAAATGCTTCTCCGCAAAGCCCACGCGGCCCTTCCCGACGGCGGAGCCGTCATCGTCTACGACTGCATCATCGACGATGACCGCCGTGAAAACACCTTCGGACTCCTCATGAGCCTGAACATGCTCATCGAAACCCCCGGCGGATTCGACTACACCGGCGTCGACTGCATCGGATGGATGAAGGAAGCCGGATTCCGCGAATGCCGAGTCGAGCACCTCGTCGGCCCGAACTCGATGGTGGTCGGGATCCGGTGACAAACAAAACGCTTTGAGGCGGTGCGGCGGGATTGTATACCCC
>DATLIO010000381.1:0-8023 GCA_035539355.1 Luteolibacter sp. | reverse complement strand
GGGCGTCGTCGCGTCGATGTTCCGCAGATCCAGCCATTGGCCGGTGAAATCCTCCACGAACGCCGCGGACCGCGGATCTTTGAGAAGCCGCTCGACTTGTGCTTTCAACACTTCCGGCTGTGTCAGTTTCTTCTCCGACGCGAGCTTCAACAGTTCGTCATCCGGCATGGTGCTCCACAGGAAATAGGAAAGCCGTGAAGCGAGCGCATGATCATCCAGTTTTCCCCGATACTCCTCGAAGAACAAAAATTGCGGCGCTGTCAGGATCGCGCGGAAACCCACTTTCAGGGATTCGAGGAACGGAGTGCCCGCATCGAGAGCCTGATGGACCAACTCGACATAACGGTCCGTTTCACCCGGTTCCAGCGGACGGCGGAAGGCGAGCCCGGCGAAATGCTCGAGCGCCTTTTTCGAATCCGCTTTCGGATCCTGCGGCTTGAGGACCCGGTAAACGTGTTTGTTCCGCTTCCTGTCCTCCTCGCTCGTCTCAACCAACTGCACGCCTTCGAACAAAGCCTTCATGCCTTTGCCTGCCTGCGGATCCGGCAGCGGTCCTTCGACCTCCACCCATTGCAACGCCAGCCCGGCGCCCGTGAAATCCTTCACCGGAACATTGTAAACACTCTGCCCCTTTTCGTCCTGCCCCGAGTTCGTCGGCTCGATCTGGATGAAATCCCCACCGCGGATGAACGAAGTGAACTCCACCACCTGCGGCTTGTCCGGCTCCATCTCGAACCAACCAAGAAGCTCCTTCTCCTTGTAGTTGTTCCCGTAGATCCGCATCGGGATCGACTGTCCCCCGCTCTGGTAGGCATAACCGCTGACGCGGATCTTATACATGCCCGCCGGCCGGGTCCGCGGCTGCTCCTTGGGCGGTTTGATCTGCGCCGCGGGATAGCCCACGTTGAAAAACACGATTCCGTCCGGCAGTTCGCGCAACAGATGCCGGTGATCGGCGGCTCCGCCCTTGCCATCGCTCTTGCCTTCCGGCTTGTCCAGATGCCAGCGGACCTCCTGATTCGTTTTCAGGTCGAAATGATCCTTCACCACCTCGGACGGAGGTCCGAAATTGATCGCGGCATCGATCGCCCTGTCCGCCGCCTCCAGATACTTCTCCATCTGCAGCGTCGAGATCCGGAGCCCTTCCGCCACCGTATCGAATCCGTGCACCGGTGTATCGCCGGGCAGCATCACTGCAAGCGGCGTGGTGATGCCGAGCAGGTCATGGACCGTCCGCTCGTACTCCACCCGGTTCAACCGGCGCAAAACCGTCCGGCCGTTCTCCGCCTCACGTTTGGCATCGGCGGTGGTGAGCTCCTTCCCGAGACCACTGAGAAACGACTTCACCTCCTCCGCTTCCGGACGCTCCTTGCGCTTCTTCGGCGGCATCTCGTCTTTCTGGACGAAATCGAAGACCTTCACCCATTTCTCGAAGTTCGCCCGGTCGGTCGGCTCCCATTTCAGCGACTCAAGGTCGAGCCCGCCTTTCTTTTCCTCCGCATCGTGGCAATCCGTGCAGTGGTTGCCGAAAAACTCCTTCACTGGAGGCGCGGCATGCGCGGAAGGGACAAACATCGCCAGCCCGGCGATGCCGAGCGAGCGGGCGGCGAATCGGAGAATCATGCGGGCGGGATCCAAAGCGCGCAATCTACGCAGGTCAACGTGCCGTAATTGCAACCGGATAACACTTTAGTGGGGTTCGAGGGTTTTGCCTTGGAAAAGGCCAAATATTCCCACAAAAAACCACAAATCCCTATAAATCCCATGACTTCCTCCCGAGTTCTTTTTGCAGCATGGCTCGCCACCGCTGGTTTCGCGGCAGCCGCATTGACGGACAATTTCGAAACCGGAACCTATCCCAACACCGGCACGGGCTGGTCGGCCGGCTGGGCTGAAAGCACGACAACGAACAACGTCGATGGTTCCGTCATCAACACCAATCCCATCAACGGAGGTGGAAACTACCTTTCGGTGACCAATACGGTCAACAGCACCAACCTGGGCATCAACCGGAACATCGGATCGATGGTCAACTCGATCTACACGCTGACCTTTGACTGGCGCCTCGACAGCCCGCTGACCACCTTCACCAACTTCAACGACCGGATTCATTTCGGTTCGAACAACGATGGATCTTTCGGCACCACGAACACGTGGGGTTGGATCATCGGAGTCTCCGCCGCGGACAATGGCACGACCAACACCGTTTTCGACGGAAACTGGTATTTCTACAACAACCAGTCCACGACCGCCAACGGCAACTTCGATTCCGCGGACATGGTGAACACCAACGTCGCGCTGGTTTCCGGCGTCACCTATTCCTTCACCGTCACGGTCAATTCCACCGCCCAGACCTACTCAGCTTCGATGATCGGCAGCAACGGCACCTCTTTCAGCGCATCGAACCTCAATTTCCGGAACCAGGCGTCCGCAGGAACCACTCAGACCAATCTGGCCTTCGGAGGTGCGGTTTCCGCTTCGGCAGCCCCTACCGAAGCGCTGACCTGGTCCCTGGACAACGTGAATGTCGTCCCCGAACCCTCATCCCTGATCCTCGCCGGCCTTTCCGGACTGCTCTGCTTCAAGCGTCGTCGGATCGCCGGTTGACGTCACCCCGCCGCACGGCAGAATCCCCGGCATGATCGCCCGTCTGCGCGGAACCGTCCTCGAAGCCTACCCGAACCGCCTTGTCGTCGATACCGGCGGAGTCGGCTACGAGGTGTTCATCCCGCTTTCGACCTTCGACAAGCTCCACCCGTCCGAGGGCACACGGGTCGATCTGCGGACGCACCTCCATTTCAGCCAGCTCGGCCAGAAACTGTTCGGCTTCGCCACCGAGGAAGAGCGCGACATTTTCCTCCTGCTCATCGATCGCGTCAGCGGCGTGGGCCCGACGATGGCCGTCGCCGTCCTCAGTGGCATGGAACCGGTGCGCTTCAAGCAGGCCGTCGTCGCCGGTGACGTGGCCGGGCTTTCCAAACTCAAGGGCGTCGGAAAAAAAACCGCCGAGCGCATCGTCCTCGAGCTGAAGGACAAGGTCGGCGTCGTCGACACCTGGCAGGACGCCGCCTCGGGCTCCGTCAGCTCGGACGCCGCGGACGCGGAACTCGCGCTCATCGCCCTCGGTTACAAACAGGTCGACGCCCGCAAAGCCGTCCGGAAAGTGCTCGATTCCGATCCCGCCGCGACCACGGAAATCCTCATCCGCGGCGCGCTCCGGGCCCTTCAGGGATAACTCCGGCGTTCAAATGTTGGACGTCCGGCCCCTGATACCCATAATCCGCCTCCCATGACCGTCCGCACCCGCTTCGCCCCATCGCCGACCGGCTATCTGCACGTCGGCGGCGCGCGCACCGCTCTTTTCAACTGGCTCTTCGCCCGCAAACACGGCGGCACCTTCGTCCTCCGGGTCGAGGACACCGATGAAGCGCGCAACACCGACGAAGCCCGTCAGGCGATCTTCGACGGCATGAACTGGCTCGGGCTCGATTGGGATGAAGGCCCGCAGAAAGGCGGCCAGCACGGCCCGTATTTCCAGAGCGAGCGGAAAGCCATCTACGACACCTGGTTCCAGAAACTCGTCGACGCCGGCCGCGTCTACGAAGACGGCGGCGCGTGGCGTTTCCGTTTCGAACGCAAACCGATCACCATGAACGATCTCGTCTGCGGCGAGGTCACCATCGACTAACGCGACGAATCGAACACGCCCGACATGGTCGTGAAACGTTCCGACGGCTCCTACGTCTTCCATTTCGTCAACGTCGTCGACGACCTTGAAATGGAGATCACCCACGTGATCCGCGGCGAGGACCACCTGATGAACACGCCGAAGCACCTCCAGCTCATCGAGGCATTCGGCGGAAAAGCCCCGCAATACGCGCACATCCCGCTCATCCTGAACCAGGATGGTTCGAAGATGTCGAAACGCGATGCCGGTGCCGCGGTCGGCGATTACCCGCGCCAGGGATTCCTGCCGGATGCGGTGGTCAATTTCATCGCGCTCGTCGGCTGGAATTCGAAGACCGATGACGAAATTTTCACACCGCAGGAACTCATCCAACGCTTCTCGCTCGAAGGCGTGAACCGCGCACCGGCCCGTTTCGACATCGAGAAATGCGCGTGGGTCAACCTCCAGCACATCGCCAAGATGGACACGGCGTCGTTCGCAGCCGCCGCGAAACCCTTCGTCGAGCAAGCGGGATTGCCGATCCCCGAAAATTTCGAGGCCATCGCCGCATCGGTGAAGGAAAAGGTCCGCCTGCTTCAGGAAGTGCCCGCCGCCGTCGATTTCCTCGTGAAAGACGAATTCGCCTACGATGACGAAGCTGTCACGAAGGTGAAAGGCAATGCCCAGGCCGTGCCGCTGCTTGCCATGCTCGCCGCGACGTTCTCCGTTCTATCCGAATGGTCCGCGGATGCCGCGAAGAACGCGCTCGCTGAAGTCGCAAAAGAAGCCGGTGCCAAAACAGGCCAGTTGATGTTTCCGCTTCGCGTGGCACTGTCCGGACGTCCGCATGGTCCAGACCTCGCGGACATCCTCAATCTGTTGGGCCGCGAACGCTGCGTCGCACGCCTGAACCGCTTCACCGAAATCCTAACAAGCTGACGAAATGCCCGATGTCTTCACCCTCAACGACCTGATCTCCCGCGAACGCCTTGACGCGGGGGAATCCAAGCCCGCGAAACTCGCAGTCATCGGTTATCCCGTCGCCCATTCGGCCTCACCCCGCCTCCAGCAACCCGCGCTGGATGCCGCGGGGATCGACGCCCGCTACGTCCGCATCGAAATCGAACCCGGCCATCTTCGGGACGCGTTCGACCGCATGCGTGCGCTCGGTTTCATCGGCTGCAACGTCACCGTTCCGCACAAGTTTGAAGCGCTGGAAGCCTGCAGTGAGGTCCATCCCGAAGCGCGTTCCCTCGGTGCGGTGAACACGGTCCGTTTCGACGCCGATCACACCCGCGGATTCAACACCGACGGCCCCGGCTTCGTCCGCGCCATCGATGACGAATTCGGCCGCTCGCTTTCGACGATGCGGGTGCTCATCGCCGGCGCGGGAGGCGGCGCCGGACAGGCGATCGCCACCCAATGCGCGCTCCAAGGCATCGAAAAACTCGTCATCGTCAACCGGACCATCGACAAGCTCGATCATTTGCTCAACCGCCTCGTCGCGCTCGGACCCACCACCGAAGTCGTCGCGTTGTCGTTCGATGACCCGTTGCTCGCGATCGAGGCGCACGGTGTCGACCTCATCGTCAACACCTCCTCGGTCGGTTTGAAAAACGGCGACCCATCGATCCTGCCAACGTCGTGCCTCAAAGCCTCGCATCTGGTTTACGACACGATCTATCAGCCACCGGTCACTCCGTTGATCGCGGCCGCCCGAAGCATGAACTGCCGCACCGCGAACGGCCTTTCGCTGCTGATCCATCAGGGGGTGCTCGCCTTCCAACACTGGTTCCCGCAAACCGATCCTCTGACGATCATGCGGCAGGCGATGGCCGATTGAAAACCGCGGGAAGATCTTTTCACCCAGCCGCGCGGCTTGCCTGCTTCTCAGCGGCCCGATTCGGAATCGTCGACCGAGAGCCAGTGGCACGCCTCGACGGAGGTGAGCCTGAACTCACGTCCTGACGGTCCTTCCTTCCGGCTGACTTTGACCCGCACGCGGATCATGCCGTCGGGGTCCTTGGTCTCCAGCGAAGAGCCATAGATCCGGCCACCTTCGGCGCGTTTCTTGAACGCCTCGATCAGAAGACGGCCATCGGACGAAAGCTGGTCGACGGCGAATTCGTGGGAGACCGCACCCGCTTCACCGGGGTGACCGAAAACCGGGGCATGGAGACGGATCCGGAGATCCCCCACCGAACTGCGTTCACCCTGTTCCCGTTCGCGCGCGAGCAACCGGAATTCACCGTCCGCATCACCGCTGCCCGCCAGGAAAAGCGCCCACGGTTCATCCGCGTAACGCACGTATTCCTCCCAATCGAGACGCCATTCCCCCTGCTCCTGGGCGAAGACGGCATCAATCGTGCGGCCATCGGAAACCGTCCATCGGGTTTCGATCAAACGGACGTCGTTCTTGAGGGTGATCACCCCGTTCGCCACGCCGCGGATCGACATCGGATCGATCGAATTCATCGGATTCGCCTGATAAAACCGGGACATCCGCCGGGCGGTGTCCACCGGGGTGAGGACGAACTGGTTTTTCTCCTCGGGAGTGCCTGCGGCAATGAAGCCGCTCATCGCACGGACACACTTCGGATATTCCTTCTCGATCAGCATCGCATCGCGATCCGGACCGTTCTGCTTGGTCTCCGTCCGCTGTGAAATCTTCGGATCATTGCTCCAGAACAGCTTCGCGCACAAGGCGAGCGCGCCCATCAGCAGCGCCCACACCATGAAGAGTTTGAGGACGAAATACTTCCCCTTCTGATGACGGACCTCGCGTTTGAAAACCTTCGGCTTTTCGACCTCCGCCATTTTCACCCTGAGCATCGGATCGCGGGCCTCCTTCACCGCCGCGCCGGACGGCACCTCCGCTTCGGTTCCGAGAACGGGATCCTCGCCACAGGACGAACAACGGCGGTCGACCCCCTCGCCGGCCTGAGCCCTGAACAGCGAAGCGCAACGCCCGCAGTGAAACCATGCCATCAGATCTTCGCTCACGGAAAAGTGTATTAAGGGGTGATCCACTCCATGTGAAGCATCTCTGTGATCAGCCACTGGTTCGGCAGGGAATCCTCGGGGGCTTTCCCCAGTGTGAGGGTCAGCGGATACTCCGAAAGGATTTCCCGGGGGATGGCCCCTTGCATGAACAGCGAGGTGATTTTTTCGAAAAGAGGAGAATCCCTCCTGACATACCCCCAGGCGGCGTTCTCGGCATCCGGGGAACCCAGACGGAAGCACTGGTACTCCGCTTCCGGCATCGAAAACCCGTAGAGATCACCCGGCGAAAGAAAGCATCGGGTGACCCCGCCGTTGCCTTTCCCCTTCACCAGCTCGGCGAAAGGGGTTTCCGAATATCCCGTGGAGGCCTCCCAATCGAGAAGCGCCTTGTCACCCTGCTGCACGATGTAAAACCGGAATGGGGTGATGTCCGGCAACATGCCCGCCAGATAACCATATTCACGTTTTTCCGATTTCCGGATGGACCACTCGGAATTGTCAGGAACCAGCCAGTGGGCACCGGCTTCCATGGGCTTCCAATGTTGCCTGATGACCGGCTCCAGCCTTTCACGATCCCTCACCAGTGGAAGCACATCCTCCACTTTGGTGGCCGTGACGAATGCTTCGACGATCTTCTTGGCCTTTTCCTCGATGCCTTCGGTGAGATTCATCTCATCCGTCGAGGCGGCTTTCGGCCCTTCATCGAAGACTTCCAATCTCGAGTAATTGAGCCGCGTGCTTTTCTCCCGGTCCCAACCGATATGCGGGAGCACCAACACACCGGCGAGGACGAAAACCGCGATCGATGCCACGGAAATCACGATCCACCGCGTGGGAATCGCCTTTTCGGTCCCCCATGCCTCGCTTTCCGCGGATCGGGTGAATCGTTCGCCAGGTGCCGGCGCCACTTCGCCTTCCGGGCGCTCGATCACCTGCTTCGGCACGATTTTCGGCGGAGGCGGAGGAGCGTCGGGAGCCAGCAATTTCGGAACGTGTTCCTGCACTTCGAGACGCTTCGCCCCGGATTTGGCTTCCGTTGGCTCAGGCCGCTCAATGACCTTCACGCCGATTTCGATCCCTTTCTCCTCGTCCGCCACCGGGGCATGAAAGCCGGCCGGTTTCTCATCGGATTGACGTTTCTTCGGCAGGATCGTGACGCCTTCGCCATCGCTCCAATCATCGCCTTCGGAAACTTCAGGAACATGGTTCCGCGGATCTTCCAACGCGGATTTCCGTTTCGCGGAGGATCTGCGCGCTTCCTTTTTCGGGGGCAGCGACAGGCCGGGGATATCGGGGGTTTCAGCGTCGTCGCCCCAATCATCGCCGGGTTTCACCTCCGGGACATGATTGTTG
>DATLIO010000380.1:0-1822 GCA_035539355.1 Luteolibacter sp. | reverse complement strand
GCATGACGCCATTTCCTCGGGAGTCGGCTTGCGGTTGTTCGTCGTCTGCTTCGGCATCGCCGGGCGGAATTTGACGATGTTGGAAATGTAGACGTCCTCACGCTTGAGTCCCATCGCCTTGAGGATGTCGTTCAGCTTCTGACCGGCGGGGCCGACGAACGGTTCGCGTTCCTTTTCCTCCTGATAACCCGGTGCTTCACCGATGAGCATGACGCGGGCGGCGGGATTGCCGACGGCGAACACCATGATGTCGCGCAGCGTGCCGAGAACTTTCGCGGGCTGCCAGTTCTCGGCCTGGGCACGGAGCGAGGCGAGGCGTTCTTCGCGGGAAATGCCGTCGATTTCGATGCTGCCGGAAGAGGGTGGGGCAGCGGGTTTTTCCGGTTCGAGCTCGAAGCCGGTTTCAACCGGAGCAGGAGCGGCGGCTTGCGGTTTCTTTCCGGAGCGGGCGCGCTCGAAAAGTTCGCGGAGCCCCTCGCGCGCGCCTTCATCGAGGTGGACGTGGGTGACGCCGCGCGACTGCTCGGAATGCAGGAATTCGATGAGGAGATCGACAGGGCGGGACACGCACGAGGGATAGCGGGCGGCGGGCTCCGGCGCAACCGCGCGGTGGCGGGAAATGATCTCTGGGATTTTTTTGGAGGAATCCGTTGGAAAAACGCGTATCATGGCCGCGACCGGGCGCTCCGGTGCCTTATGAAACGATTTTTCACCTTCCTCGCTCCGTTGATTCTCGGTGCGGGTTTCGCCTGCGGCGGTGTCCGCATTGATGAGCAGTCCTTCGGCGACAAGCTGGGCGGCTGGACCAAGCGCTCGAACCAGGCGGCGGAATACCCGCTCTCGGGTGCGAACTACCGCACCTACAAGCCGGAGGTCACTCCGACCCCGGACGGCGGGATTTTCGTTTCGATCCGGATCGACCACATGCGCGGGATGCTTTCCTCCGATGACCACGCGGTTCTGGAAATCACCATCAATTCCAAAGGCATCATCGCGAGCGCGCAATCGAGCATCGCGATCCAAGGCCGTGCGATCACGAGCGACGTCATCAAAAGCGGCGGCGACGTGGCGAAAGGAACCGTGGCCGAACACGCCGTCCAGGTGGGCACCGATCTGATGTCGGATCTTTCTTCGAAGCTGCTCCGGGAAAAAATCGTCGAAGCCGGACGTGTCGCATTTCCGTCCGTGCTGCGGCACAACTACAATCTGCTCTATCAGGCGATCCGCACCGATGAGGTCAAACCGGCGGATGGCACCGCGCCCGCCGAGCCGAAACCAGCGGATGCCAAACCAGCGGATGCGAAGCTCGAGGTGAAGCCTTACGGCGATTCTCCGAAAGCACCGGAGATCCCCGCGAAGCCGTGAATTTCCTGAAAACGGTAGGGCGTGATGGCCCATCGCGCCGTGGATTTCAGCTCGAGCCAAGAACCGGCTGATTCTTTATTGTCCGCTTTTCAACCACGGCGCGATGGGCCATCGCGCCCTACCTTTATTTCAAGGCAGACAAAACCACAGGATCACCAGCAGCACCACGAATCCACCAAGCGTGGAAAGAAGGCCGTTGCGTCTCCGGCGTTTGATGTAAAGCAGCAGCGCGATGCCCGTGATCGAAACGATGAAGAGAAGCCCCGCGGAAAGGTCGATGACCCACGCCCATGCTTTTCCCGAATCCCGGCCTTTGTGGAGATCGTTGAAAAAGGCGGTCGCTCCCGCGAAACGTTGCGTCACTTCGTATTTCCCGCTTTCGCGATCGAGGAAGATGTCGGCGGAATAGGCCGGGCCTTTCAAGGTGATCGAGCACTCGCTTTCATCGACGGTGAAA
>DATLIO010000379.1:0-3906 GCA_035539355.1 Luteolibacter sp. | reverse complement strand
CTCTACGACCGTATCCGCGCCGAACTGGATAAAAACGAGACTCCCGGAATCTGATGACGCCCGAACACAAGGAGTGGCTTTCACGGCCGCCGCAGGAAACGCTTTCGAAGAAACTCGGGATCACCGCCTGGATCCTCACGGCCGCCGTGCTGGTGCTCGTGGTGTTGATGAGATCGCCCTATAAGATCCCGCTGCCGGAAGGCTGGTCGATGTCGTTCCTTCCTCCCGTCCACGCGGTGCTGAATTCGCTGGTGGCCGTCGCGCTCATCGGCGCGCTCGCCGCGGTGAAGGCCGGAAAGATCGCGCTGCACCGGAATTTCATCTTCGTGGCGATGGCGCTGTCGGTGGGCTTCCTGCTTTGCTACGTGGCCTATCATTTCACGACCGTTGAAACGAGATATGGCGGAACCGGGTGGATGAAAGTGACCTATCTGCTTCTGCTCATCACGCACATCGTGCTGGCGGGGGTGAGCCTGCCGTTCATCCTTTTCACCTTCATCTCCGGCTGGACGAACCGTTTCGCCGCGCACCGCAGGCTGGCGAAGTGGGTGTTCCCGATGTGGCTCTACGTCGCTGTCACGGGCCCCATCTGCTACCTGATGCTCAAGCCGTATTATTGAGCCGCGAGCCGTTGGGTCGAGATGCTCACCGTCAGCTTGCTCGTGACGCCCGGAGGCCCGACATAGCCGCCGGTGACCGGCATCACGCCCCGTGGATGATGGCTCACCCCGACGGGAACGTGGCCCGGGCCGGTGCGCTGGCCGATCGACGGATCATAACCGGTCCATCCTTTTTCAGGCAGGTAGATCTCCACCCACGCGTGGCTCGACCCACGGCCGACCTTCGAGTTCGAGCTTTCGAGGTAACCGCTGACGAAGCGCGCCGGAAATCCCATCGCACGGCTGATCTCGATCATGAGGACGGCCATGTCGCGGCAGGAGCCACTGCCGAAATCCAGCGTCGAGACGGGTGACTGGACACCGGATTCCTCGCGGCGGGTGTAGCGGATCGAGGCATGGATGCGCGTTGCGAGATCATCGAAAATCGCGCGGCGTTCGCCCGTGGTGAATGTCAGGCTGTTCGCGGCGGACCATTTCCGCAGCCGCTCGACCTCGTGCGGATAAGTGAACTGGCGGTAAGGAACCGTGATCAGTTCGTCGATGCCGGCGATCTGCGGCGGATACGAAACCGCCACCGGATGATGCCGGCCTTCATCGGCGGCGGGAAGGGCGATCACGAATTCGCTGCGGATGCGCAGTTCCGCGGAAGGCTCGCTGAACTCGGCGACGGCGATCGAATTGTCGAGAATGTCGCGGTACCAGCGGACGGTGGCCGGCGGGAACGTTTCGAGGATCATCGTCTGCAAACGGACGTCGTGGCCTTCCCGCGGCCGGAGCACGAGACGGTGCGGCCCGAATTCCACCGGCTCGGAATAATCGTAGCGCGTTTCGTGGATCAGGTGCAGCCGCTCGCGGGCTTCGTTTTTGACGTCGAGGATTTCCATGGATCATCAGAGCAGCGCGATCGCCTGGTTCGCGTCCCGGAGGGTGTCGCGGGTGATCGGAATGAACGAGTCGTCGAGGGAATTGCAGATGACGGAAATGTTGTTGAGGCTCGGGTTTCCGAAGATGGTGCAGACGGCGGCATCGGCGGCATCCCGTCCGGTGGCGATCCGGACGAGCCCGTTCAAAGGCGCGAGGCGGGTGGCGTCGAAAACATACCACATGCCATCGATGAACACTTCGAAAACGGCGTGGAAATCCGGGGGATCGAGCAGGTGGGAGTAACAGGTCACGTAGCGGGCGGGAACGTTCATCGCCCGGCAGAGACCGATGCCAAGATGGGCGAAATCACGGCAAACTCCCTGACGCTGCTCCAGGGTGTCCATCGCGGAGGATTGCTCGTTGGAGGTCCCGCTGCGGTAGGCGACGTGCTCGTAGATCCAATCGCTGATGCCGGCGGCGATGGAGTGGGCGTCCGGGAGGTGCCCGAAAAGATCGAGCGCCTGTTGCCTCAGACGGTCCGCCTGGCAGTAGCGGCTGGGGAAAAGGAACGGGATCGCTTCCGGAATGAGCTGGTGGGGGCCGTCCGCATTCAGGGTGGCGACGTCCGTGAGCTGGATGCTCGTTTCCACTTCCGCCTGATAGCGGAGATGGAGCGAACCGGGGTTCTGGGGGCGGATGCGGGTGAACCGGTTCATGCCGACGCCGATGGTGAAGTCGTCCGTGGGAACTTCGGGATCGATGTAGAGAAATTCGTCCTCGATGTGCTGGCCGTTCGTTTCGATGCACTTGAGGGCGAAGAAAAACGTGGTCGGGCCATCAAGCTGATAGTGGAGATCTGAGCTGACGCGGAACCGCATCCGGCAGCCTAACATATCCCCGGGGCCAGTCCAAGAAACGTTTGCCGGCGGACGGAGGTTGATGCTTGGCGAACGGCGGATTCGCGGGCAAAGTGCGCGCCCCATCCCAGAAGGGCCATGAAGATCCTCAGCCACAGCGACCCAGGTTACGCATCATTCGTCCGGAAATTGAACCGACGCGCGGTGCCGGAGCATGGTGTCCGCGATCTGGTTTCCGGGATCATTTCCGAGGTCGCGGCGAAGGGGGATGCGGCTTTGTTCGCATTCACGAAACGTTTCGACAACGCGGTGCTCACCCCGAAGACGCTGTTTGTCAGTGAGGCGGAATTCGCCGCCGCGGACGAATGGGTGACTTCGGCGACGAGGGAGGCGGTCGCCCGCAGCCTTGCGAACATCACGGCTTTCGCGAAAAAGAGCCTGCGCAAGGACTGGTCCGCGAAGAACGCGGAAGGCGCGACGGTCGGCGAGCGGTTCACTCCGTTCGAGCGCGTCGGTGTCTATGTCCCGGGCGGAAAAGCTCCGCTCGTTTCCACCGCGCTGATGACCGCGGGTTTCGCGAAAGCGGCCGGTGTTCCGGAAATCATCGCCGCGACTCCATGCGGACCGGATGGATCGGTGAATGCCTCGCTCCTTTACGCCTTGAAAGCGGCCGGAGTCACCGAAGCGATCAAGGTCGGCGGTGCGCAGGCGATCGCCGCGCTCGCGCTCGGCACGAAGTCGATCCGTCCCGTCGACCGGATTTTCGGACCAGGCAACAGCTTCGTCGTCGAAGCGAAACGCCAGCTCATCGGTGCGGTGTCGATCGACCTGCTGCCGGGACCGAGCGAGATCCTCATTCTCTCCGACAAGACCGGCGACGCGGATTTCATCGCGGCGGACCTGCTCGCGCAGGCCGAACACGGCGGTGACAGTGTGGTGGGTTTCGCGACCGATTCGAAGGCGCTGCTCGGCAAGGTCATCAAGGCCATCGACAAACAGCTTCCGACGCTTTCCCGTCCGAAGATCATCAAGCAGGTGCTGAAGACCGGAACTTTCCTCCTTCACGTGAAGTCGTTCGCGGAAGCGGTTGAAATTTCCAACGCCTTCGCTCCCGAACACGTTTCGCTGATCGTGGCGGACGAGAAGAAGTGGCTGCCGAAGATCACGACGGCGGGTGCGATTTATCTCGGCAACGACTCTCCGGTCGCGGTCGGTGATTTCCTCGCCGGACCCAGCCACACGCTGCCGACCGGTGGCGGCGGGCGCTCGTTCTCAGGCCTCCGTGCGGACCAGTTCCAGCGCCGCACGAGCATCGTGAAGCTCGACAAGCGATCGGTCAGGAAATCCCTGGCGGTGGTCGAGGAGTTCGCGCGCATCGAAGGCCTCGACGCGCACGGACGTTCGACGGCGATCCGCCTGGAGAAGTGACGGACGCCATCGCGGCCCTCCGCTATTGCAGCACGATGTACTGCGGTGCGCCGGTCGCTTCGAGGAAGACCTTGTCGCCGACGATCTTCGCCTTCTTCTCAGTGCCGTAGAGATCGAAGAGCTGGAAAACCGTCTTC
>DATLIO010000378.1:0-2403 GCA_035539355.1 Luteolibacter sp. | reverse complement strand
CGCGACGGGTGTGCTGGGGCCGTTGGTGTTCGTGCTGATCTGCGTGGCGTTGGTTTCGGCGGCCTTGCATCCGATCGCTCCGGGAGCGGCGGCTTTTCTGAACCGATGGAATGGAGTGGTTGCGGACGGGTGTGTGGTGTTGGCGGAGTGGTTGTCAGGCATTCCGGGTTCGCATTTCGATACGAGGTCATCGGGCGAGCCGAAGCTGCTGGTTTACGATCTCGATTATGGAGCGGGAGCGGCGTGCTTTTCGGGAGGAAAGGAAGGCGCGGTGTTGCTCGACTGCGGTGACCGGCGGTCGTTCCGATACCGGATCACGAAGTCGCTGCGGACCTTGGGGATTTCCCCGGATTCGGTGGTGATCAGCCACGCGGACGGCGGGCATCTCGGCGGCGGTGCGGAGGTTTGGGAGGCGTTTCCCGTGAGGCAGGTGCTGCTGCCGGTCGCGAAATCCCGGAGCGCCGTTTATAAAGTGTGGCAGAACGAGGCGCCGGAAGCGGGCATCCGGGTGAAGACGGCGGGGGAAATCGAGCGGCTGCCTTTGCCGGATGGGGCTTCGTTGGAAATGCTGCACGTGCCGGTTCCGGATGCGGCGAACATGCAGGCGGACGAGCGCGTGGCGGTGTTCCGGATCCATTGGCGAGGCTGGAAGATCCTGATGATGTCCGATGCCGGATTGGGGATCGAAGAACAGATGACGGAAAGCGGGCAGGACCTGGCTGCGGATGTGATCGTGGCCGGGAGAAACCGGCACACGTCATCGCTCGGTGATGCTTTCCTCGATGCGGTGAAGCCGAAAGCGATCGTCGTTTCGCATTCGGAGTTTCCGGTGGAGGAACGGTTTCCGGAAGATCAGGCGGCGTATTTGGAATCGCGGGGGATCGAAGTGCTCAACCAGCGCGATTGGGGCGGGGTCACGATCCGGATCGCCGAAAACGGAAACCTGCTTCTCGAAGGCTTCGTGAACGGCGGATCGCTGGTGCTGGAGAAAAACTAGCCCGCTTTCTTTCCGCGGAGCCGGTGCATCGGTTTCCCTTCGGCCTCCCACTGGAGCTGGAAATCGGTCTTCGGATAGAAGAGCGTGTCTTCCTCCCACTCCAGCCGCTCGAATTTCCCGAACACGGCGAATTTCTCGACCGCCCATTCGAAATATTCCGGGTGATCCGTCATGAAAAGGAACTCACCGCCGGGGACGAGCGCTTTCCAGACGGCTTCGAGAAACTCCAACTGCACGATCCGCCGGCGGTGGTGCTTGAACTTCGGCCACGGGTCCGGGCAAAGCAGATGCAGGCGGGAAACGGAGGCTTCCGGGAGCATCCACTCCACCGTGTAGCGGCTTTCGAGGCGCAGGACCCGGCAGTTTTCCAATCCACGCTTGGTCGATTTCTTGCAGACCTTCCGGACGCGGCCGAGCAGGCGTTCGACGCCGAGAAAGTCGCGATCCGGGTAATGGGCGGCCATTTCCATCAGGAATTTGCCGTCGCCGCAGCCGAGATCGACTTCCAGCGGCCGGTCGCCGCGGACGATTTCCGCCGGATCCAGCTTCTGGAAATAATGGGCCGGCACGAATTCCCCGGCCATGGCGGGGCGGGGGAGGATATGGAGTGGCTGCGTCTCGCTCACCGCGCCATCAACAATTTACCACGCACGATTCGCAATCCGAAATCACTTCAACTCCCGCTTGACGCTGTTTCCTTTCCGCTCCTAGCCTTTCCAGCCGACGGGTGTTCTTTTCCGGAATGCCTCTCGCCAGCAAACTCCCAATCATTTTCAAACCGTGGACCTCCAGGAAATCCGTCGAATCGTCGAACTCATGAACGAGCACGGGCTCACTCATTTCGACCTCACCAAGAAGGACTTTCATCTCAAGTTGAAAAAAGGCGCCGATCTCGACGATCTCCGCGGACTCCTCGCTTCGCTTCCTGCTCCACAACAAGTTTCCGCTCCGGTTCACGCTCCCGCCGCCACCGCGCCGGCGACCTCGGCCCCGGCCGCGCCCGCCCAGGAAGGCACCGAGATCACTTCGCCGATGGTCGGCACTTTCTACCGCAAGCCGGCTCCGGATGCCGCCAACTTCGCCGAAGTCGGCACAGTCGTTTCCGAAGGCCAGACGCTCTGCATCATCGAGGCGATGAAAGTCATGAACGAGATCAAGGCGGAGAAATCCGGCACGATCTGCGCCGTGGTGGCCGAAGACGGCAAGCCCGTCCAATACGGCGACGTCCTTTTCCGCATCAAGTGAGGTTCCCTCGCTGATCTCCGCCCACCGTTCACTTTCCACTTTTCTCCATGTTCAAACGAGTCCTCGTCGCCAACCGCGGTGAAATCGCCCTTCGCATCATCCGCGCCTGCCGCGAACTCGGAGTCGAATCGGTCGCCGTTTATTCAGAGGCGGACGTGGAT
>DATLIO010000377.1:0-2460 GCA_035539355.1 Luteolibacter sp. | reverse complement strand
GCTCGGCGGGGGCTGTGGATTTGGACGGAGCTTCGGCGACGGGTTGGGCAAGGGCGAACGCCGGTGCGAGGACCTACGCGAGGAGAGTATGGATTTTCATGACAGCCGCGAAGTTGAGCCGGTCCGCGGCTCCGTGGCTACGGAAAAGATACAACCTGAACGGGGAGTTCTCAGATACCGAAATGCCGGCCGATCCACTCCGCCGCTTGCCGGAAATCGCCATCCGCCAGTGGTTCCGGAGCGTTTATGGCGAGGGCCGGGACCTGCTCGCGGGTGTGGTCCGTGCCGGGATGATAGGGATCGTTGCCGTGATCCGCGGTGATGAGCACGAAGTCATCCGGACCGATGGTTTTCAAAAAGCCGCCGAGCCATGCGTCGAACTCCATCAGGCAGTCGGCGTATCCCCGCGGATTGCGGCGGTGGCCATACAGCGAATCGAAATCGACGAGGTTCGCGAAAATGAAATGCGGGTGCGAGCGGTTTTCCTCCCACAGTCTGTCGATGGCCGCCATGCCTTCGGCGTTCGATTTCGTGGGATGGCTTTCGGAAATGCCGGAGTCCGCGAAGATGTCGGAAATTTTCCCGACGCCGATCGTCTCGATACCCGCCGCCTGCAACCGGTTGAGCACGGTTTCGCCGGGCATGAGCGAGTAGTCGTGGCGGTTGCCGGTGCGCTGGAATCCGGACGTAGGGTTGCCGATGAATGGCCGGGCGATCACGCGGCCGATGCGGATGTTCTTTTCATCGAGGATGCGGCGTGCGGTTTTGCAGAGATCCCACAAACGCCCGAGCCCGAACGTTTCCTCATGCGCGGCGATCTGAAGGACGCTGTCGGCGCTGGTGTAGAGGATCGGCTTTCCGGTGCGGACGTGTTCCTCGCCGAGCCGGTCGAGGATTTCGGTGCCGGAAGCGGCGACGTTGCCGATGAATTCCACGTCGCCTGCGGAGCCGATCGCATCGACGAGATCTTGCGGAAACGATTCGAACGTGGCGAAGGGTTCTTCGAGCGAGCAACCCATCAGCTCCCAGTGGCCGGTCGTCGTATCCTTGCCGGCGGAGCGCTCGGTCAGTTTCGCGAACGAGGCTCCTGCGGAAACGGTGGCGGCGATCTTCAGGCCGAGGATTTCATAAAGCCCGAGCGACGCCAGATTCGGCAGCCGGAGATCCTCGACACGTTCGAAAAGATGGCCGAGAGTATTCGATCCGGCGTCTCCATAAGCGGCGGCGTCGGGTGCGTTTCCACATCCTACGGAATCCAGAACGATGCAAAGGGCTCTCATCGGAAATCACTCACGCAGAAACCATGCCTGCCGCCCATTCGTAAAAATTTTCCTCCGGCCATTTGACTAAATTCACAGCTAGGGAATGTTTGCTCATTCAATATTATGGGACTCGATAAAATCACACAAAAGCTTCAGGAGGCGCTTCAGTCCGCCCAGCGGCTGGCGTCGAAATCCGCTCATTCCGAACTCAAAAGCGCCCACGTTCTGCTCGCCCTGCTCCAGCAGGAAGGGGGGATCACCGTGCCCATCCTGCAGAAAGCCGGGGTGGACGTGAACCAGCTCAAAATCGCCGTCGCCGCCGCGCTCGATCGCGAACCGCGCGTGCAGGGCGCGACCACGCAACCGCAGATCAGTGTCGGTCTTCGTTCGACCCTCGACGCGGCGGACACCGCCCGTGAATCGATGGGCGACGACTATCTGAGCGTCGAACATTTCATCCTCGGTTCGCTCAAAGGCGATTCGCCCGCGGGCAAGCTTCTCAAGGATGCGGGGCTTACCGAAGCCGCGGCGAAAGAGGCGATCAACGGTGTGCGTGGATCTCAGAAAGTCACCGACGACCAGCCGGAGGGGAAATACCAGACACTTGAAAAATACGGCAACGATCTGACCGCACGCGCCCGTGCCGGGAAAATCGATCCGGTCATCGGACGCGATCACGAGATCCGCCGCGTGCTGCAGGTGCTCTCGCGGAGAACGAAGAACAACCCGGTTCTTATCGGCGAGCCGGGTGTCGGCAAAACCGCGATCGTCGAAGGTCTCGCGCGACGCATCGTTTCCGGCGACGTGCCGGATTCGATGAAGAACAAGCGCGTCGTCGCGATGGATCTCGGCGGCATGTTGGCCGGGGCGAAATACCGCGGTGAATTCGAGGAACGGTTGAAAGCGTTCCTCAAGGAAGTCACGGATTCCGACGGACAGATCATCCTGTTCATCGACGAGCTGCACACGATCGTCGGTGCCGGTGCGAGCGAAGGCGCGGTGGATGCCTCCAACCTGCTCAAGCCACAACTTGCCCGTGGCGAACTGCGGACGATCGGTGCGACGACACTTGATGAATACCGCAAGCACATCGAGAAGGACGCCGCGCTTGAACGCCGGTTCCAACCGGTCATGGTCGGCGAGCCTTCCGTTGAAGACACGATCGCGATTCTCCGCGGTCTGAAAGAGCGCTACGAAG
>DATLIO010000376.1:0-7721 GCA_035539355.1 Luteolibacter sp. | reverse complement strand
GTAACCTTCCGGATGGGCGCTGCCGAAATTGCGTTTGAGATTCTCTTTCGTGTCGCGGCCCTTCTGATGGCCGATGACCACGACGCGCTGGTCGCCGATGCGGGCGAAACCGCCGGGCATCGAGGCGTCGTCACCGATATGGCGGTCGCCATGGAGTTCGTAGAAATCGGTGAATGCGAGGGCGACGTAGTCGAGCATGAACGGGCGGTTCGTGTGACGGGCGATCTGGACGCGCTGCCAAGGAGTTAGGTTTTTGTAAATCGCGGCACGGGTATCCGCGAGCTTGCCCTCCATGATGGAGATCTCGGCGGACATGTCGATATTCTGCGACGCGGCTTTTGAACGGAGTTTCTCCAGTTCACGTTCAAGCTCGGCGGCGGGTTTTTCGAATTCGAGAAGCTGCATGTCGGGAAAGGGATTTGAGGAGGAAATCGCCTGCGAGGCAAGCGAAGAGGCAAACGGGGACTCAGCGTTTCGGATTGCGGATTTCCACTTCGTTTCCGTTGCGGGTGAGGAGGTTGAGTTCCTCCACGTCCGGAATGCTCAGGAAAATGCCGTTCGGCGGGTCTTCATCGCCGGGAACATCGGCCACGATCGGCACGGGCACCTTCGCCAGTTGGATGGTTTTGGGAGCGCCGCGATAGCCTTTCGCCATCGTCTGGACGCGTTTTCCGTCCACCAGGCCCGCTTTCGATTCGATCGTCGTCTTCTGGCTGGGCAGCGCGCCCCCGCCGTCGATGCGGATGATCGGATACTCGCGGATGAATTTCCCGCCGTTCCAGACGGAAAGTGATTTCCGGTGAGGCTCGATGAGCAGGCGGAAGTCGAGGGGCATGACGATCAGCTCGTCGCCCGGCTGGATGCCACCGAACTCGAACATGCCGTTCAGGTAAAGGATCATGTCGAGCGTCGTCTTGTGCTTCGCGGCGATGCCGAGGAAAGAGTCGCCGCGCTTCACGACGTGGGTTTCCTTGCCTTCCTTGACGGAGGTGGAGAGGACGTCGTCCATGTTCATGTCGCCCACGATCCGGCGGGCGATCGGCGCCGACGGCGATGTCGGGAACACGTTGACGATGGCCGTCAGTTTTTCACGGGCTTCGGAATATTGATCGAGCGCGAGGAGCTCGTGGGCCTTCTGGAATGCCTTTTCTCCGGGATCGATGTCCGGCAGCTCGGCGGAATCGAGCATTTTGGCGAAATCCGCGTCCGGTTCACCGCGGACGATTTCCGTGGGATTCGGGATGATTTTTTCGAACACGCCACCCAGCGGCTGCACGAGTACGTGATAGGCCAGCATGCCGGTGAAGGTCATCACCCCGGCGACGGCCAGGAACGCGAGAATTTTGACGAGAAACCACAACCTCATCGGCTTGTCCGCAGGTTAAAGCATTCCGCGCCTTTTGAAATCGAAAGCGTTGATTTCATGCGAGCGGAGGATCATTTCGAAAGAGAATTTCAGAATCGAGACTTCCCAGGCGTCGTCCACCCCTTCGATCACGGCACGGGCGGGATTGCCGGTCCGGCGGATGTCCTCGAGCACGCGATCACGGACGGCTTCGAGGGAATCGTGGATGATTTCCTCCTGCACATGTCCGCGCTTGAACTGGAAACCGTATTGGAGGAACGCGAGGTTCCGGCCTTCCGACCGGTATTTCTCGACCATTTCGTCGAATCTGGCGCGGGTGCCGTCGTCGAATCCCTCCAGCTCAATGCCCCGGTAGGGTTCGGGACGGAAAATCCGGGGCCGCAGCGCCTCCACTTCGCCGGTGCGCAGGCGGACTTCACCGGCGCGGTCCATCAGCTCGCTGATGAGCTGGAATTCAAAACGCGTTTCACCGAACGTGTCGATGCGGTGGTCCGGCTCGCGGAGGACTTTCGTCATCTCGAGCGCGTATTGAATGCTGTCGGGAGAATGCATGGCCGCGGCAATGTCCTGCGAATCGAGCGCATTGCAAAGAAAAGGACGGACATCCGTGAGGAGCCCGCCCTTTCGAAAGCGTACGCCTGCCGGATATCAGCCTTGCTGGCTCTTGATGTAGGTGACGACGTCGCCGACGGCCTGAAGCTTTTCGGCTTCTTCGTCCGGCACTTCGATGTCGAACTCTTCTTCGAATGCCATCACGAGTTCCACGGTGTCGAGGGAGTCGGCTCCGAGGTCCTCAACGAACTTGGCTTCCTGGGTCACTTGGTCGGCGCTGACGCCAAGTTGGTCGACGATGATATCTTTGACGCGGTCTTCGATGCTTTTATCAGACATGGTGGAATGCTATGGTTGATTGGTTGGCGTTGCGGTTGGTTATCGCGTGGCTGGCGGACTTGGCAACCTCGAAAAGCGAAGTTATTCACGAAATCCACGCAGTCCGTCGTTTTCAGTCGTTCGCCGCGTCGGTTTTCGGCTCACCCGGTTCGGAAACCGCGGCGTATTCGATGAGCTCCCCTGAGAAATTTTTCCGGATCAACTGGATCAATTTTTCCCCCGGCTGTCCGTCCTCTTCCTTGAATCCTCCGTAGGTCATGCCGTCGATCCGGATACGGCCCTTTCCGGACGCCCCGTCATAGTCGGCGAAAGCAAGGCCTTTCGTATACCATTTCCTGAGATCCAACAGCTTGAGATCCGAGTAAGGCACCCGTTTTCCCGTCTGCGTGGTGATTGCCATGAGATCCGCGGAAATGGTCCGCCGCAGGGTACGGAGCAGGAAGAACAAGGTGACCACGGCAAGCACGGCGCAGATCACCGCACAAATCCACTGCTCGCGGATTTTTCCGGCGTCGAGGGCTTTCTCCCCCGGTTTGTTGGCGTAGCCGTGAACCGCCGAATATTCCTGCCAGAGCAGGTGGTAGTTCAGCGGTTTCATTTTCTCGTAATCGTGCAGAACTTCCGGCCATTTCACCGGCAGCACCAGATCCTTCGGCAGAACCGACGTGTCCTCGGGAAAGGAAACATTCCGCGAGGAGGCATATTCCCGCCACGAATCCGCGTTCAGCGTCCCCTCACCGTTGCGCTTGCCGAACTCCGCGTTTGCCTCCTTGAAAGCCGCATGCAGATAGAACTCCTTGTTCTTCTTCCGGTAACCGATCGCGCCATCGTAAGCGAAATAAGCCGCGAAGGCGGAAAACATCACCAGCATCGCCACGGCACGGAGGGTAAACCACGGCGTCGGCCGGCATACGATGGTATCGGGAGGACTCGTCGACATCGGGTGGGACCAAACGCGCATTTGGGAAAATTGGCAAGCTCCGAAGCCCCTGCGGAGCACTCTGTTACGGAATCGACGCCACTTTTGCCGGAAAGTGGAAATTTCCTTCCGCCGTAAGCCTTTCCGGCCGCCATCCCCACCAATCGATTTCCCGACGGATTCCGCGCTTGTCGTCCCGCCTCGCCTTGTTTACGCACTCCGCCGTCATGCCTATCGCCACTCCCGAACAATATCGCGCCATGCTCGACGCTGCCCAGAAAGGCAGCTACGCTTACCCGGCCATCAACGTCACCTCGCTGACCACCATCAACGGAGCCCTCAAGGCGTTCTCCGAAGCCAAGTCGGACGGCATCATCCAAGTCTCCACCGGCGGCGGCGAATTCGCCTCCGGCACCGCGGTGAAAGACGCCGCATTCGGAGCCATCATCCTCGCCGAAGCCTGCCACCTTCTCGCCGAGAAGCACGACGTCCTCATCGCGCTCCACACCGACCACTGCCACCCTTCGAAAGTCGACGGTTTCCTCAAGCCGCTGCTTGAAGCCTCCCGCAAGCGCATCGCCGCAGGCAAAGGCCCTCTTTTCCAATCCCACATGTTCGACGGTTCCGTCGTCGACCTGAAGGAAAACCTCGAAATCTCCAAAGCTCTCCTCAAGGAGTGCGCCGAACTCGGCATCATCCTCGAAGTCGAGGCCGGTTGCGTCGGCGGTGAAGAAGACGGCCACGACACCTCCGGCCTTCCTTCCGAAAAACTCTACACCACCCCCGAGGACATGCTCGAAGTTTACGAAGCGCTCCAGCCGATCGGCCGCTTCCTCTTCGCCGCCACCTTCGGCAACGTCCACGGCGCCTACAAGCCGGGTGCGGTCAAACTCAAGCCGAGCATCCTCCGCGACGGCCAGAAAGCCGTCACCGACAAACACGGCGCGGCCGCTGAGATGGACCTCGTCTTCCACGGCGGTTCCGGCACCTCCGAAAGCGACCTCCAGGAAACGCTCGATTACGGCGTCGTGAAGATGAACATCGACACGGACACGCAATACGCGTTCACCCGCCCGATCGTCACCCACATCTGCGCCAACATCGAAGGCGTCCTCAAGATCGACGGCGAAGTCGGCAACAAGAAGCATTACGACCCGCGTTCCTACCTCAAAAAAGGCGAGCAAGGTCTGTGCGACCGGATGAAGCAGGCTTGTGACGAGCTCCGTTCCTCCGGCAAGACGATCTTCGGAACCGTCTGATCCACCGGATCGGAAACGATCTCCATTTCTTCAAAGCGGAGCTCTTCACGGAGCTCCGCTTTTTTCATTCCCCCGCTCAGCTCCGCCTGCTTTCCTCCCGCCGTGTCGCAGAAGCCCAAAGATCATCCCCTCGCCAACATTCTGATCAACGTCATCCTGCCGGTGCTGGTCCTCAGCTACCTCAGCAAGGATCCCGAAATCCAGCAGAAGCTCGGCAAGGAAGTCCGCCCGTGGCACATCGGCCCGCTTTACGCGATGATCATCGCCCTCTCCCTGCCCATCGGCTACGGCGTCTGGTCATTTCTCAAAACCAGGAAATTCAATCTCTTCTCCGCCATCGGCCTCGCTTCCGTCCTGCTCACCGGCGGCCTGACCCTTTATCTCTGGAACCGCGACGGCAGCGTGAAAGAACACGCCGGTCTTCTGTTCGGCCTCAAGGAAGGCTCGATCCCGCTCATGCTCGGCTTCGCGGTGATCGCCTCGGCCAAGTCAGCCACACCGTTGCTCAACGTTTTCCTCTACAACGACAGCATCTTCGATATTCCGAAAATCGAGAAAACCGTTTCCGAAAAGCAACAGAACGAAACCTATCGCGGACTGCTTTCCCATGCCACAAGGCTGTTCGCACTGTCGTTCTTCGTCAGTTCCCTGATGAACGTCGGACTCGCGCTGTGGTTCTTCCGCGGTTTCAACCACGTCGCGCCCGATGCGCTCGAGGTTTACAACGCGATCATCGGCCGGCTCACCTTCTGGGGCTTCGTCGTCATCGGCGCCCCGATCCTCGCGTTCCTGTTCTTCACGCTGAAATACCTGCTCAAAGGCCTGCGCGGACTCACCGGTTTGACCGACGACGAGCTCATGCTCCCCAGATAAAAAGAGAGCGGACGTTTCCGCCCGCTTTTGGAAATTCAACCGATCGATCAACCGTCGGTTCAGTCGACGAGGTTGTCGACGCGCTGCGCGAGCTCGACATCCAGATCCGTGACACCGCCGGCGTCATGGGTCGTCAGTTTCAGCGTCACCTTCGTGTGGCGGATGGTGATGTCAGGGTGATGCTGGGCCTCTTCGGCGATCTCCGCGAGGTCGTTCACGAAATCAATCGCGTCCATGAATTCTTCGAACTCCACCGTGCGGGTGATCGCTTTTTTTTCATACTCCCACTCAGGGCATTTTTTCAGGGCGGAGGAGAGATCTTCGTCTTCGAGCAATTCGGACATAGGCTGGTGTTGAGGGAAAGGTTCCCGGCCAGATTGCTGCGCGCGCTTCGCGGTTGGCAAGCGTGTTTCGAGACTTCTTCAAAATCTTCAAAAACATCCGATGTATTGCAAATGGCGCTCCGTTTGTTAACTTTCCCTGTCATGAGAAAATTCCTCCCCCTACTGGCAATGTGCCTTCTCGTCGGTGCCTGCGCGACCTCAACCCCGCAGAGCCGCATCGCGGAAAATCCCGAAAAATTCGCGGCACTCACCGCCACCCAGAAATCCCTCGTCGAAAGAGGCAGCATCGACCGGGGCATGCCGAAAGACGGCGTCTATCTGGCATGGGGCGCTCCTTCGACCCGCTTCGACGGTTATCAGGATCGCCGCAGCACCGAACGTTGGGATTATGCCGGCACGAAACCGGTCTACACCAGCGGATTTTACGGCGGCTACGGATACTACAACAACTGGGGTTACGGCTACGGAAGCCGTTACGCGCCCTACGGCTACCGCTTTGCCGTCGGTCCGGAAATCGTCTACGTCCCCTACACCCGCGCCAGCGTCACTTTCGTGAAAGGCAAAGTGGATTCGTGGGAAAGGATCCGCTGAATTCTCCGGAAGAAGCCTTTTGAAATTCATCGGCAGCTTGCAATCCGGCGCATATCAGTCATTCTGGTGTGACCTGATATCCCAATGAACTTCCGGAACCCCATCCTCCTCGGAGCCGCGGCCATCGCCGTGTCGCTGTTATCCTCCTGTTCCATCACTCAAAGCGGCGGTTTCGGACTCGCCGCCTACCACTCCTACGACCGTCCGGCGACCCTTCCTTCCAATCCGAACAACGTGAAGGTGAAGGTCTCGCTCAGCAAACAACGCACCTACGTCATGGAGGGCTCCAAAGTCCTGCTCGTGATGCCGGTTTCCGTCGGCGCACCGGGTTCACCCACGCCTTCCGGGAATTTCCGCATCTTCAACAAGGTCGAGAAAAAGCGCGCCAACACCCACGGCTACGCCTACAACGGCAACCAGGTGAAGAAATCGATGATCGGCAGCCGCCCTCTCGGCTGGAGATTCACCGGCACCCCGATGCCTTACTGGTGCGAATTCAAACCGAACTACGGCTTCCACACCGGCTGGGTGAAACACCACCCTTGCACCCACGGCTGCATCCGGATGCATGAAAACATCGCTCCGAAATTCTACAAACTCGTCAAAGTCGGCACTCCCGTGAGCATCGCCTACTCCCAACCGGAAGACGCCACTGTCGGGAACATCCCGCTTCCTCCGGACTCCGGTCCGCTTCCCGACTACAACGGCAACATGTATATCGGTGACGGCTACTTCAGGCAGCACAGGGCGCCGTCCTTCGAATAAATCCGGCAAGGGGACCAGCTTCCCCTCACCTCACTCACAGCGCTCCGTCCTCCCGCAGGCCGGAGCGTTTTTCTTTTCCGTGGTCAACCCGCCGTCTTCCTCACCGCGATCACATAATCGAGCACCGCTTTTTCTTCCACGTCGCCCAATCCGGCGTGGCCGATCATTTTCGGAAGTTTCCGCTCCCAGCGCTCCTCATCGATCGCCCGTGGCAGCATGTAGGCGTGGCACTCGCCGCATTTCAGCATGTAAACCTCGTGCCCCCGCTGCAACCTACCCAACGGGATCCCGGACTTCGCCGCCATGTCGGCATTTGGATTCGGAACCTCCGAAATTCCCCCCACCTCTGGCTCGTCCCCTGCTAAATCCCCCATCTGGCCCTTGTTGGCGCCCCCCGGAGCAGTTCCGCAGGAGTGCAATCCGACCCCGATCCATCCCAAAAACATCAGCAACCGCCAGTTCTTCATCGGGGCCGACCTTTCCACATCACCGGCCGGCCCTCAATCCCTTAAAATCAATCCGTATTCCCCGGGAACATTTTTGACAAATCGCCGCCGTTCAATAACCTCCCGCCGTCTCTCGCAAGCCGCCGTCAATCAACCACAACGTCCCGTTGGATGCGCCGCTTAATCTCTCCGTGAATTCCTTTCGATCGATTTAAGAACATGCACCTATATCAGGACTACTTGGCAGAAATTGAGGAACGCAAAACC
>DATLIO010000375.1:0-8573 GCA_035539355.1 Luteolibacter sp. | reverse complement strand
TCCCCGAACCGTCCGCGATCCTCGCCTCGGCGATGTCCCTCGGCTTCGCCTGCATCCGCCGGAATCGCCGCTGATCCGGATCACACGGTCTGCAACCGGGATTTCATCACGATTTCATAGGATCGCATCCGGTCCCGATGATCGAAAAACTGCGAGTGGATGATCACCTCGTCCGCTTTCGTTTTCGCGATGAAAGCCTCCAGTTTTTCCGAGACCGTTTCCGGTCCGCCGACGATCGCTTCACCGAAAAACCGTCCGACTTCCGCCGCTTCCTGGATCGTCCAGCGGCCTTCCATCGTCTCCACCGGTGGCGGGATCTTCGAAGGCGCATGACGCACCAGATTCAGGATCTGCTGCTGGGCTGACGTCATCAGATACTTCGCCTCCTCATCGGACGCCGCCGCGATCACCGGCACACCGACCATCGCGTATGGCTCATCCAGAAATCGCGACGGCTGGAAATTCGTCCGATAGATCCGCAGCGCCTCCAACAGAAGCTGCGGCGCGAAATGCGAAGCGAACGCGAACGGCAGTCCGAGATACGCCGCGAGCTGCGCGCTGAACGTGCTCGAACCCAGCAACCAGACCGGCACCTTCGATCCCGCACCGGGCACGGCGATCACCTTCTGATCCGGCGGAGAATCACCGAGATAGCCGATCAGCTCCTGCACCTGCTGCGGAAAATGCTCCGCCGATCCCGATTCACGGCCGAGCACCCGCGATGTCGCCCGATCCGTCCCCGGCGCCCTTCCCAATCCGAGATCGATCCGACCCGGATACAACGCTTCAAGCGTCCCGAAATGCTCGGCGATCACATACGGCGCGTGGTTCGGCAACATGATCCCGCCGGAACCGACACGGATCGTCTCCGTATTTCCCGCCACATGGCCGATCAGCACGGAAGTCGCCGCACTGGCGATTCCCGGCATGCCATGGTGTTCCGCCAGCCAGAACCGCTTGTAACCGAGTTTCTCCGCGTGTCTGGCAAGCGCCACGCTGTTGGCGAAACTCTCCCCGGCGCTTCCTCCCTCCGGGACCGGCGACAGATCGAGGACCGACAATGGAACATCCGGCAGACTTTTTCGCATGGGATGATGTCGCACCGATTCGGCGATTGGCAACCGGCGGCGGTCCCGCCAAATTCCGCCGCGATGAGCGCATCCGCCCCCGTCGCCCCGCCCTGGCACATCCGCGTGCAAAGGGTGCTCCTTCGTTTCATCGGGCTGCTGATCATCCGCACCGTCTATCGCGTCCGCACCGTCAACGCGGATCGCATCCCCGCCAAAGGCGGCGTGCTCCTGCTGCCGAACCACGTCACTTTCACCGACGCGTTTTTCATCACCGCCGCCTGCCCGCGTCCCGTGCGCTTCGTGATGGATGACAGACCGCTGGAATACGCAGCGGTCCGCTGGTTCTGCTCGGTGTTCAACACCGTCAACATCCGCAAAGGCCAATCGCGGGAAGCCCTCCGCCTCACCGTCGACGCCGTGAACCAGGGCGATGTCGTCTGCTATTTCGCCGAAGGCCAGCTCGCCCGCACCGGCGCGCTCAACGAACTGAAACGCGGCATCGAGTTGATCTCGGGAAAACTGGAGGCACCGCTTGTCCCGTTGTGGATCGATGGCGCATGGGGCTCGGTGTTCTCGTTCGAGCGGAACGTGTTTTTCCGGAAGAAACCCTATCAGCTTCCCCACCGCCAGTTCGCGGCGTTCGGCGAACCGATCGCTCCGGCCGATGGCACGGTGGAAATCATCCGCGACCGGCTTCTCAAAGCCTCCGCCGATGCGGTCCGGCTTCGTTTCCCGGAAGGCACACCTTCCGAAATCAACGGCCATCAGATCGGCCAGGTGAACGCCCTGCCCTGGCGCAAGCCTTTCGCGGTTCTCAAAGGTGAAGAAGTGGCTTCTTCACTGACCGAAGGTTTTTCCGAGGAGTTCGGTTCGCTGGCCGTCACCCGCGAATCCATCGGAGGTCCGGTCACTTCATGGGTCGGCGGAAATTTCACCCGCAGCCGGATCGAGGCATCCGAAATTTCCGCCCCGATCGATTTCTACGATTTCGGATCGAACGCCCTCGAACCGCTCACCAGAGAAAACGTCCGTCATTTCCCGTGCCTTGCGATCGACGGGCTCGTGATTTCCATGTCGATGCCCGACCGGGGCGGTCAACCCGGCTCCAGAACGGGCAGCTGGGGATTGCTGCTGCCCGGCTGGTTCGTGGACGGAAATCTCGTGAAAGGCCCGGCCGCTGAAAATGGGATCCCCCTGCCTGCCGGAACTTCGGTCGATGCCGGCGGCTTCGTCGTCACGGAATCCGCCTGACGTTTGCCTCGACTCCCGCGCGGGCTCTTTGCAAACATCCGCCATCAACCGTCACCAAGACCATGGGAAGAGCCTTTGAATGCCGCCGCCGCGCCAAGGAATCACGTTGGGCCACGATGTCCAAAGTGTTCCCGAAACTCGCCAAATCCATCACCCTCGCCGCGAAAAACGGCGGGCCTGATCCGGAAACGAACGCCCCGCTCCGCGTCGCGATCAACAACGCCAAGGCGCAGAACCTTTCCCGCGACAACATCGAAGCCGCGATCAAACGCGCCGCCGGCAAGGACGCCTCCGAGATCACCGAAGTGAGCTACGAAGGCAAAGGCCCGCACGGCTCGCTGTTCTACATCGAGTGCGCCACGGACAATTCGAACCGCTCCGTGGGCAACATGAAGATCATCTTCAACAAGAACGGCGGCCAGCTCGTGAACTCCGGCCAGCTCGATTTCATGTTCTCCCGCAAAACGGTGATCGAATTCCCCGTGCCCGCCGACAAGGACCTTGAGGAACTCGAACTCGAACTCATCGACGCCGGCCTCGAGGAAATGGATGTCGAGGAAGGCGTGGTGTCGCTCATCGGCGATTACACTTCCTTCTCCAGCCTCTCCGCCGCGGTCGAAGCACTTGGCATCACGCCGACCAAAGCCGGTCTGCAACGCCTGCCCACCCAGCCGATCGAGCTCACCGAAGAGCAGATCGCCGAAATCGAAGTCATTCTCGAAAAGATCGAGGACGATGACGATGTCCAGGCGGTGTTCACGAACCTGGCGTAAGCCACCTCATCGGTCGAATCCATAACTCATCCGGTAGAATCTCTGTTCTCCCGGAAGTCCCGACACCCAACGGTGACCCCGGCTCAATTCGAGCACGTTGCCGCGGGTGGTTGAGGAGATGTCGAACAGATCCGTTTCGGCATCACCCCAATCGCGCAGGTTGCCGCTGCTTTCGATCCTCTGGAAGAGATCATAGGCCTGTGGATTCTTCCGATAGCTCAGCTGCAGGAATTTCCCCAATCCGTCCTCGCTGATGGTCGCGAACAGCGCGGCGTTTGCATCGTACTCCCTTGGATTCGTTCCGCGGGCGTATTCGATGATGTTGCTCAGGCCATCGTGATCGTCATCGGCATCCGGCCCGCCGATCGCAGGATCATCGATTTCCGATGGATTGAAATATCCCTTCTGCCAGCGGAGAAACGGCGGATTCACTTCCACCGGCTTCGCCGTCGGTGTGGTCATGTCGTAAGGCAGCTCCCAACGGCGGGTTCCATCGAAGGTGCCGAAATACAGATGACTCTCCGTGATCGAAGCAGGATTGCCATCCGTCCAGAACGCCGCGAACCGCCCCGTGCCGTCCTGCGGTTTTCTCACGTAGCCGTTGTTTCTCGGACTGTTTTCCGTGACCGCCCGCATCCGTGTCCAGGTCACGCCTTGGTCGGTGGATCTCCAACGCTCGATCTCCCCTCCCTGCCCCCAATACCTCAGCGGATCGGAAGTCCTGAGCGACTGGTCCTGCCCCGTCGGCGCGAGGATGTACCATTCTCCGCCGGTGATCCAAATACTACCCGTGGCGTAGTTGTGCGTCGCCGTCGAAACCGGAGTCGCGGAGGCGGGGAGATTCCGGATGTCCCATGCCGTGCCCGTCCATCTTGCAGTGTGGAAAGTCCGGGGCTCGCCCGCCGGACCGGGACGGTAATCCGAACTCGTGAGATAGAACAGGACCGGCCGGCCGTTTTCATCGAACGCGATGTCGATGCCATACATCAGACGGCCTTGCGCCGAATAGTTCATCACGCGGGCCGGATTGTCGGCCGTCGTCAGCGGCAACGTGAGCGGCGTGCCATCCGCCGTCGTCCACGTCTGCCCCCAATCCGTCGTCTGCATGTAATACAGATCCGTCCGTGCATCGACGTTCCCGCCTGGATGCCGGTTGAAGAACGTCGCGATCATGTTTCCGTTCATGCCGCTCGCCTGGTAATGACCCTGGATCTTCGCCAGCGGGTTCACCGTGCTCCAGGTCACCCCATCCGCACTGGTCCTGAAAAACAACTCACGCATGCTTCCGTTGTAGCGGGTGAGCAGGTGGAAGAATCCTTTCGCCGGATCATACCAGATCTGCGGATAGGTATAGATTTCCCCTCCCGCCGGTGAGACCTGTGAAAACCCATCCACACTGTAAGGCTCGGCACTGCGATAGGTGAAACCTTTCCGCGACGTGTTGCGCCCCGAAACGAACACCCAGAGATAACCGTCCTTGTCGATCGTGATGCAGCCGTTGTCGTGGGGATCGTCGACACCGTTCTTGTCCATCACCACCGTGGGCTTGGTGACCGTGTGTGTCGCATGATCGTATTCACCGGCCATGATCAGCAGGTGCCGGTCGTTCGGCCCGGTGGTGCCGCCATAGGTGAAGAACGTCTTGTTCGAGACGGCGGAGTAAACCGCCATCGGACGATGGTTGGCGGTGTAGGTTCCCAAACCGCCGGAATACTTGTCACCGTAGGTCGACTTCTGTCCGAGCTCGAACCAGATGCCCTTGTAGCCATCCGCCTTCGTCCGGACGACCGGGTTCGGCGGAATGACGGATGGGGTCGAAGGAAACGGACAAAGAAGCTCCTCCGTCGGAAGCGCCGAATCGGTGAAGCGGACGTCATCGATCACACCGGTGAAAAAGGAAGTGCCGCCCGACACGGTCCCCGTCGCGCCGACGGCGAACGGCGACGCCGCGTCATACGTACCGGTCGCGATCGACCTCACCTCATGCTGCAGATCGGTGCCTGCGGTGAAATCCTTCAACACCATCCGGACCGCGCCGACATCCGCATCCAGGATCGCCGCCGCATAATAATCGTGCCCCGCGGTGATCGTGAACGAATCCACCGAGGCCATGGTCGAGCCATTGGTCGATTTCGCGAAGCGCAGTTTCCCGCCCGCCTCCGCGAGGTGCCAGCCACGCTGGTTGCCGTCGTTGTTGTGTTGGCAGACGATCACATGGGTGGTACCGCCAACCACCGTCGGGCGGAAATACGCCTCGATGGTGAACTTCGCCGAATGCCAGACCGGAGCATCCACCGCCGTCAGCCGGTTGGCCCCGGAGAACACCATCGACTGGCCGTTTCCCGGACCTCCCGTCGCGACGGATGAGACACCGCCATCGTTCGCCAGCGAACGGCCCTGACCCGATGAATCCGCGAGCAGACCCGGCACGTCCTCGAACCGCCAGAACCCGGCCGGGGCGGCGGAAAGGAGCGGCGCGACGCACAAGACGGCAACCGTGACGAGGGGTTTCATGGGTTTCCCGGCAACAACCGGACAGGATAATTTCGGGAAATACCCAGCCACCGGCAACGGGAAACTTCACGCCTACACGAATGGGCTATGCGGGCGGCCCGAGCGGATTGCGCGCGAAGGCGAATTCATCCACCACCGTTCCTCCGATCAGATGCTCCTGGATGATCCGCTCCAGCACGGAAGGGCTGCACGAGTGATACCAGGTCCCCTCCGGGTAAACCACGGCGATGGGACCTTGCAGGCAGATCCGCAGGCAATTCGCTTTCGTCCGGAAAACCGTCGAGTCCCTCCCTCCCGACAGACCCAGCTGCTTGAGGCGGCCCTTCAGGAATTCCCAGGATTCAAGCCCCGCTTCCTTCGCACAACATTTCGCCTCCGACTGATCCGCGCAGAGGAAGATGTGCCGTTCAAGACGGCCGATGCCGAAGGCGGCGGCGGCTTTTTCCAGATCGCTCATGGGATTGAATCTACCACGCCTCGGGCAACAGCAAACGATTCGGTTTCACCGGATCATGGAGAACCACGATGGCTTCATTCCGAGCCTTCTTCTCGTTCGCGAGGGCGATCTCCTCCGGATGATGCGTTTTCCTCACCATCTCGACCCCATCGTCCCGCAGCATCGAGATCGCATACTGGGGCTGATGGTTGATGCTGACGTTGGTTCTCCTCAGCCATGAAACCTTCGCCGACGCGATCCTTCCTTCACGGAGGATCTTCCGCCGCCTCAATGAAAAGATCAGCGGAATCCCGATCGTCAGAGCTCCGATCAGCGGAAAGATCAGCACGAACAGCGAGCCCCAGCTTCCGGGCCCCATCCGCGCGCCGGTCGGCACCGAAACCGACGGATCGGATTTGAGATAACGGACCTCGACCTTGTCGCCCGGCTTCCATGAGTCGCCATCCCTGAAAGCGATCTCCTCCATCTTCGCGCCGTTCTCCGGCTGGAAAGTGTACCGGTAGTGATACACCTTCTCATCATTGATGGTGATGTTCGCATACTTCACCGCGGTGATCTCACCTTGGGTGGTCAAGGACTCCTCCGAATCCAGCCTCCATTGTTCCGGCAAATGCATGGGCGCGATCGCCATCGTCCCGAACAATCCGACCACAAGGAAGATCGTACCGAACGCGGTCACAAACCATCCTGCGACCCCGAATGAATATCGCTTCCAGATCCATTTCGGGATCCTGCGTGGTATCGGCATCCCCAGAAACGCCTCCACTTCATCGCGAAGCTTCGCCGGCTTGGATGTTTCCCGGGCAGCCGGGTTCCCCGCAAAAAACTCCGCCGATGAAAAACCCGCCTCAGGTTCCCAGCTCTCCGGAAAAATCAGCCGCTTCGGCTTCCGTGGATCATAGAGCACCGTCACCGGCTCGCCGGATTCCTTTTTCCTCCGGGCCGTCGAGATCTCCCCGTCATCCCATGACTTGCGCACGATTTCCCCGCCTTCGGGAAAGTTCATGCGGATCCTGTGAACGGTGTTCCCGTTGATCTGGGTCAACGTCCCCTCGACCGCGTTGATCGTCGCGGAACTGATCAGACCGTTCTCCAACAGATTCAGCGTCGTCCTTCTCCCCCACCAAGCTCCCACCAGAATCCCCGCTCCCGCCAAGGGAAACAGGATCACGAATGCCAGCCAGGGAGGTGACGCCTCCATCCGCGCACCCTCCACTTTCGCGATCCCGGAATCCGATGACAGATAACGGACCCGCACCTTCGCATTCACCTTCCACTTCTTCCCGGAAAGAAAGGCCTCGCCACGCTTCTCGGCCCCGCCCTCCGGACGATACACGAACTCATGTTTCCAGACCCGGCTGCCGTTCGTCTTGAACCGCGTGTCCTCCACCTTCACCACCCGTCCCATGACCGTCTTCGACGGCCCTTTCTCGATCCTCTTCTCATCCAACCAGCGGACCGGAAGAAACTTCATGCAGAGCACCGTGCCGATCACGAGAAAGATGAGTCCGATGATCGCTCCTGCGATCGTTCCCTTTCCGGCAAAGGCGCGTTTCCTCACCGCCGGAGACACACGGCGCGGAGGCGGGGAAGTCAGGAACGCTTCACGCTCCATCGGCCAGTTTGAATCATCGGTCATCGTCGGAACATCCCTGACAGAAAATGCGCGTCACCCGCCAGTACAAAGCCGACTTTGGTTTCGATACCGGAAAGGTGGTCAATCCGCTCCAAACATCCGCCGCGTTTCCGCATGAAAGGCCTGGGTCGCCCAATACTCGTAGGGAGTCATGCCAGGCGCTTCAGGGGAAATTTTCATGAACCGGTCTTTCCTGAACCACGATTCACTGGCGTGACCGAACCACCACACCATCGGCGCGATGCAAAGCACGGCGACGCCAAGCGAGACCAAGAGCACGTTCGAAACCACCAGTCTCGGAAGGACCCGTTCCTTCTTTCCGAACAAAGCTCTCACGGCGACGACAACCAGCCAGAGCGCCGGAATGAGAACCCATGCGAAAAATCCATATCTTGAAAGATAGGTCGGCAGATGAAGCGCACCGGGAATCGCGATCACGAGAAGCATCGCGGCGATCCAGCCGGGGATATCCTTTCCCTGATACCCGAACATTCCCGCACGGCGACGAAGTCTCCGACGCGTGAGAAGAACCACCAGCAGGATCGTCAACGCCAGCAACATCGTGAACTGCCCGGCCGGCATGAAGAACAGGGATTTCATCATCCCCCCTTTCACCGACAGTTCCCTTCCTCCGAGCGGGGTCAAGGCGGTGAGCAACATGACCGAGACACAAGGAACCACCACACCCCCGCCGAGAATCCATGCCCTATCGGATGGCCTCAGGAGATCCATCGTCCTTTCCGCCACCTTCCGGACCATCACCGGCGCCCGGAAGCGGAATGAAAATGCCAGCAGCATCACCAATAGAAAAGTGATCCACAACAAGATCACGGAGACCTGCGAAATCGTCGAATATTCGCTGTATCTCATCG
>DATLIO010000374.1:0-3064 GCA_035539355.1 Luteolibacter sp. | reverse complement strand
GGTGTGGATGCGCAACCGGAAAGGCTCGGGAAGATCAGCTGCCGGGCGGGGACGGTTCCTCGCTCCGGGATGCCAGGAGGCCGAGGGCGAGGAGCGCGGCGGCGATGATGAGTTGGAGAAGGATTTCGAGGATCATGGCGGGAACGGTGGTGTGATGGGATCCTCCGCCGGAACGCGGGATTTGGGAATGGGACCTCGGTCGGATCCGGGGGACCGGAGATTCCGACTTCAGGCGGATGAGGTTTTCGATTTCCTGAAACGGCGGCTCTCCCTATATCTCCGGAGTGACGAATGGTTCCCTGCGCCCGGCGAGCGAGCATCTGGATTCATTGATCGAACGGATCGGTGTGGTTCCGCTCGGTGAAATCGTGCGCGATCTGTTGGAGAAAAGCGCCGCGGCCCTGAAGGTGGAGCGCGTCGGTTATTGGAGCATGGATGAGGGCGGGGACTCGATCCACCGCGAGTGGCAGTTCCTGCTTTCGGACTCTTCGTTCGATGCCGCGCCGTTGGCGCTCCGGCGCGAGGATTTCCCGGGGTATTTCGCGGCCCTGCGGGAAGGATCGAACCTGCTGGTTTCGAATGACGGGATGGCGGATCCACGGTTGTCGGAGTTCAGGGACACCTATTTCACTCCGAACGGGATCGGCGCGATGCTCGATGCGCCGGTGCACCGGCAGGGGAGACTGTTCGGCGTGGTCTGTCATGAGCACGTGGGTGGCACCCGCGAATGGACATCGGGGGAAATCGATTTCGCGAGGTATGTCGCGCAGTGGATCGCGCTGGCGGTGGAGATCGACCAGCGCCACAAGGCGGAGGCCGCGCTGCGGGAGAGCGAGGCGCGATACCGGTTGGTCATCGACCACACGCCGACGCCGACGGTGGTGGTCGACATGGACACCGGGAAATTCTCCGATGCGAACGAAAGCGCGCTGAGGTTCTACGGTGTGGATCGCAGGTCGTTGCTGGCGGGTGGTCCGGCGGATTTCAGTCCGGAATTCCAGCCGGATGGCAGGTTGAGCGTCGAGGCGGCGAAGGAAAAGCTGATGCAGGTGCTCGCAGGTGCGACGCCGTATTTCGAATGGGTCCATTCGCGGCCGGACGGGCAGGAAATTCCCTGCATGGTGCATCTGGCCCGGCTTCCGGGGGGCAATGGAACCCGGGTCATCGCCGCGGTGACGGATCGGACGGAGCAACTGCGGAGCGAGGAAACGATCCGCCGCGCGCTGGAAAACGAGCGGGAGCTGAACGAGCTGAGATCGCGCTTCACGTCGATCGTTTCCCACGAATTCCGCACGCCGCTCGGGATCATCATGTCGGCGGTCGAGTTGTTGAGAAACTACTTCGACCGATTGGACGAAGGGCGGCGGCAGGAACTTTTCGACGACATCCACGGGGCGACGCGGCGGATGGCGGCGTTGATGGAGCAGGTGCTCGTGCTGGGCCGGGCCGATGCCGGAAAACTGAGTTTCACGCCGGGACCGGTCGAGATCGAGAACCTGTGCGCGAAGCTGACGGATGAATCGCAGTCCGCGACCGTCCGGCGGTGTCCGGTGGCGGTGGAGACGGACGGGGATTTCTCCGGAGCGGTGGCGGACGAGCCGCTGATGCGGCACATTTTCTCGAACCTGCTTTCGAACGCCGCGAAATATTCCGAGGCGGGCAGTCCGGTGCTGTTCCGGATTTCACGCGAAGGGGGCGATGCGGTTTTCGTCGTGAAGGATTCCGGGATCGGGATTCCGGAAGAGGATCATCCGAGGATTTTCGAAGCGTTCCAGCGGGCGGGAAATGTCGGGGAAATCTCCGGCAGCGGACTGGGTCTGCTGATCACGAAGCGCTGCGTCGAACTGCACGGAGGCACGATCCGCTTCGATTCCAGACCGGGCGAAGGCACGGCTTTCACGGTGCGGCTGCCACTGTTCGCTCAGTGAGTGACGCGGCCGGCTCCGCGGAGCATCGTTTCGGAAATCGCGACGTAGAGATCGGTCCACGCGATGCGGGTGTTGGCGTCGAACTCCTTGTCGAGAACCGAAGCGAGCATGTCGAGGAGGGCCTGGCCGACGGTGGCGTAGTGTTCCGTCTTCACCCCGTAGTTGACGTGGCGGGCCCCCAGTTCCTCCAGAACCTCAGTGAGTTCCTCCGGCCGTTCGAGCAGGCTGAGCGCGGCGCCGAGCATTTCCATGAGCTTGTTGGCCTGGACTTCGATGTCGGTTTTGAAAAGCGGCCGGAGTGACGGATCGAGCTCGAACAGCCGCTGGTAGAAGACCAGCGCGGCGACGTGGGACTGGCGTTCCACGAGGGCGAAGGTTTTCCTGAGGCGGTGCTTTTGTTCGGGATCGAGCATGGGTCGATCTTCGCATATCCCCCCGTTTCCGCACTCCGACTTTAGTCGGATGGCCAAAGAAGAATTTTTTGGTACAACGTCCGGCAACACCAGCCATGAAACGCATTCTCGTCATCGAAGATCAGGCTCCCATGCGGAGGAACATCGCGTTGATGCTCGAGATGGAGGGCTACAAGGTGTTCACGGCGGAGAACGGCAAAGTGGGTGTCGAAGTGGCGCGTGCGGAAAAGCCGGATCTGGTGATCTGCGACGTGATGATGCCGGAACTCGACGGTCATGGGGTGGTGCAGATCCTGCGGGGTGAAGAGGCGACCTCGACGACGCCGTTCATTTTCCTGACCGCGCGGAGCGACAAGGGCGATGTGCGGATCGGGATGAACTTCGGGGCGGATGATTATCTCATCAAGCCGGTGGTGCGGGTGGATCTCCTCGCCGCGGTGGAAGTCCGGCTTTCAAGGGCGGAGGCGATCGAAGCGCGGGTAGCCGGCCTTGTATTCGGCGATCCAGTCCTTGGCGAACTTGCCGTTTTCGATGTCCTTGAGCTGCTTGGCCATGCGCTTCTTGACGCCGGCGTCGATGATTTTCGGTCCGACGGAAACGTCGCCCCACTCGGCGGTCTCGGAGATCGAGAAACGCATGCCGGCGAGACCGGACTCGTTCATCAGGTCAACGATCAGCTTGAGCTCGTGAAGGCACTCGAAATAGGCCATCTCCGGCTGGTAG
>DATLIO010000373.1:0-3340 GCA_035539355.1 Luteolibacter sp. | reverse complement strand
AATCTCGTCCGCACGGCCCTCGATTCGGGGGCTTCGTTCACGGAAGCGATGCTGACGACCTACGCGGCGGTGCTTTGCTCGCCTGCGTTCGTGACGCTGGAGGAGAAGCCGGGAAAACTCGATGATCCCGCGGTGGCGACACGGCTTTCGTATTTCCTGCACAACTCGGAACCGGATGCGGAACTGCGGACTGCGGCGACGGAAGGAAAGCTCAAGGAGCCGGCGGTATTGGTTTCGCAGACGGACCGGATGATCTCCGATGTGGATTCGTCCCGCTACGTCAACGCGTTCCTCGATTACTGGCTGGACCTGCGGAAGGTGAACAACACATCGCCCGATGCGACGCTTTAACCGGACTACTATCTCGATGACTATCTGGTGTAGTCGTCCGTCGATGAAACCCGTGCGTTCTTCTCCGAACTGATCCGCAACGATCTTCCCGCGGCGAATCTCGTGCACTCGGATTTCGTGATGGTGAACCAGCGTCTCGCGAAACACTACGGCCTCACCGAGGCCTATGAAGCGGGAAGGGGAAGCGCGGAGTGCAGTGATCTCGTGAAACTCAAACTTCCCGCGGACAGTCCTCGCGGTGGCCTGATGACGCAGGCGAGTGTGCTGAAAGTGACCGCGAACGGCACTACGACTTCGCCGGTGCTCCGCGGCGTGTGGATTCTCGAGCGTCTGCTGGGTGAGATCGTGCCGCCGCCGCCGGCCGCCGTTCCCGCGGTGGAACCGGACACGCGCGGTGCGACGACGATCCGCGAACAGCTCGACAAGCATCGCAGCCAGGAGAGCTGCAATTCCTGCCACGTGAAGATCGACCCGGCGGGCTTCGCCCTCGAAGCGTTCGACGTGGTCGGAGGCTGGCGTGAAAACTACCGCGCGCTCGGTGATGGCGTGAAAACGGTCGGCATCGGCAAGAACGGCCAGGCCTTCGCTTTCCATGACGGACCGGTGATCGATGCTTCCGGTAGTCTTCCCGACGGCCGCGCGTTCCAGAACATCCGCGATCTGAAAAAGCTGCTTCTCAGCGATGAACGGGCCGTTGCCCGCAACCTCGTTTCGCAGCTCGCCGTGTATGCGACCGGTTCGCCGGTCCGTTTCAGCGATCGCGCGAAGATCGAGCGCATCCTCGATGAATCCGCAGCGAGCCATTACGGCGTCCGCACCCTGATCCGCAATCTTGTCGCCAGCGACCTGTTCCTCTACAAATAAGCCAGCCCATGAAACCCGTCCATTTCTCCACCCAGCCGTCGCTTTCCCGCCGGAGCTTCCTGCGCGGAGCGGGCGTCGCCCTCGGTCTGCCGATGCTGGACGCGATGTTCCCGGCGTTTTCACGCGCCGCGGAAGCGAAGCCGGTGGTGCCGCGCCGGATGCTGGGCATCTGCAACAACCTCGGATTGCTGCCGGACAAATTCTTTCCTGCGATCGGCCAGACCGGACGCGGCTACACGCTTTCCCCGTATCTCGAACACCTTTCCGCGCACCGCGAGGATTTCACCGTGCTCAGCGGCGTCTGGCATCCGGATGTCGATGGCGGCCACCCGGCTGACAACTGCTTCCTCACCGCCGCTCCGCATCCGGGCAGCGGGGGATTCAGGAATACGATCTCACTCGACCAATACATGGCGGAGCGGATCGGGCATCTCACGCGTTTCCCGTCGCTGACGCTCGGTGTGAACGTCGCGCAGGGCGCCCGCAGCCTTTCGTGGACCGGCGGTGGCGTGCTGATTCCCTGTGAGGAAAAGGCATCCGATGTTTTCAGGAAGTTGTTTCTCCGTGGCACACCGGAAGAGGTGAAGGAGCAGATGCGGAGACTGGCTCTCGGCCAGAGCATCATGGACACCGTCGCGGATCAGACGAAGACCCTTCAACGCGGCGTCGGTGCCCACGACAAGGAACGCCTCGAACAATACCTCACCGGTGTCCGCGATCTCGAACAGCGTCTTGAAATGGCCGCGGAGTGGGAAACCAAACCCAAGCCGGTCGTTTCCGAAAAGCCACCGGTCGATCCGGGCGATCCACGCGAATACATGGAAAAGGTCCGCCTGATGTACGACATGGCCCGCCTCGCTTTCGAAACGGACTCGACCCGTCTCATCACGCTGATGCTCGACAGTGTGAACTCGCCCGTCCTCGACATCGAGGGCGCGGAGATTTCCGAAGGCTACCACAACCTTTCGCACCACGGAAAGAGCGACAAGAAGCTCGGCCAGCTTGAAGCGATCGACCGCGACCACATGAAGCATCTCGACCGTCTGTTCACCGATCTCAAGTCACGCAAGGAACACGACAGCGATCTGATGGACCACACGATGGTCCTCTACGGCAGCAACCTCGGCAACGCGAACACCCACGTCACCACCAACCTGCCGGTGCTCTTCGCCGGCGGTGGATTCAAGCACGGCCAGCACCTCGCGTTCGACACCGTCCACAACTACCCGCTGCCGAACCTCTTCGTGAACATGCTCCAACGCATGGGACTGGAGACCGACCGCTTCGCCACCAGCACCGGCACGATGCGGGGGCTGGAGATGGCGTGATTCGTGCCGGAACCATCCGGCCGGCAGTCTTCATTTTCATGGAAACCGGCAACTGGCTTTGATAGTCGTAAAGGCGGCTATGAATCCGGATGCCGACGCTCCATTTGTATATCATGCCTTCATTTCGTATCGGCATGCCGACAACCAGAAGGACGGTCGCAAATGGGCGGATTGGTTGCATCAGACCCTTGAGGGTTACGAGGTTCCCGAGGATATCGCCAATACCGACGGGGATCATGGGCCTGTGCCCCGGAGTTTATATCCGATCTTCCAGGATGAGAAATCTTTGCGGGCTTCGAGCGGATTGAACGAAGCGCTTCAAAAGGCGCTGGGTGAATCCAGATTTCTTATCGTGCTGTGTTCTCCTGCCGCCGCCGAGTCTACATATGTCTGTGACGAGATCCGTCATTTCAAGAAGCTCGGAAGATCCAGGCGGATCCTGGCGCTGATCCTCAGCGGGGAACCCAATTCGGCCGATCCGGTGTCGGAATGCTTCCCGGAGCCGCTCCGATTCGGGTTGGGGGAGGACGGAGAGTTGGATTACACGAAACCCGAACAGCCGATTGCCGCGGATGTAAGGATCGATGGAACCGGAGAAGGGTTTACGAATGTCAATGCAGCCATATCAGCGGCTGAGCGGGGTGAATCCGCGCCCGTTCCGGCGGGCTATGCGGAGCAGCTGGATCGGGCCAGATTGAAGGTCATCGCGGCACTGCTTGGCGTTGGACTTGAAGATCTCACCCGACGAGACAAGGCATATGAACTTCTCAAGGCCAGGAAGCGGGCAAGGACCCTGA
>DATLIO010000372.1:0-3461 GCA_035539355.1 Luteolibacter sp. | reverse complement strand
ATACCGGGGATCTCGTCCAGCAGACTCTCCTTCATCCGGCGGCGGTAGAGCAGCGCGTTGTAGCCGTTGGCAAAACGGTGGGCCTCATCCCGGATCCGTTGGAGCAGCTTGAGCGCACCGCGGTCATGGGGAATCAGGATCGGCTCGCTGCGCCCGGGAACGAAGACCTCTTCGTGCTGCTTCGCCAATCCGATGACCGGCAGATCATGCAGGCCGAGATTCTTCAACTCCCTCACCGCCATGCCGAGCTGGCCTTTGCCACCGTCGACGATCACCAGGTCCGGCAGCACGATCTTCGCCCGGCCTTCGCGTGCCAGCCGTCGCTGCGCTTCGATGATGTCTTCCTGGGAAAATTCCGCATCCGGATCGACGGTGGAGTTTTCCATGAGGATCCGCGAATACCGTCGGCGGATGACCTCCGCCATCGATGCGAAGTCATCCTGGCCTTCGACCGTGCGGATACGGTAGCGCCGGTAGTTCTGATTGTCCGGCTTCCCATCGGTGAAGCGCACCATCGATGCGACGATGTGGTTCGAGGAGACGTTGGAAATATCGAAGCATTCCATCACGCGCGGCGGGCCGGCGAGATGCAGCGATTCACCGAGATCGGCGAGATCCTCGGTCGGTTTCACGGTGGTCTGCACGCCACGGCCGCGGCTGAACTGCCTTGTCGGGCTCAACGTTTTCTCAAGGTTGAGCATCACGTCGCGCAGGTTGGCGGCTTTTTCGAAATCGAGGTTCGCCGCGGCTTTCTCCATGTCGGCGCGCAGGTTGTCGAACATCCCGCGCTTGCCCTTGCCTTCGAGCATCCGGCACGCCTCTTCGACTTTCAGAAGATACTCCTCGCGGGAAATCCGGCCGATGCACGGAGCGGAGCAGTTGCGGATGATGTCGGCGTTGCAATGCTTGTAATCGATTTCCCCGGGAACCAGCGGACGGCAGACGCGGAGTCCGCAGGTGCGGTTGATCCATGAAATCGTTTCGCGCAGAGCTCCGGAATGCGGGAACGGCCCGAAGTAGCGCGCGCCGTCGTCCTTTTTCATCCGCGTGGTCATGAACTTCGGCCACGGGTCCTCCATGCGGATTTTCACCAGCAGGAAGCGTTTGTCGTCGCGGAACGAGATGTTGTAGCGGGGGCGGTAGTCCTTGATGAGCTTGCCCTCGAGCAGCAGCGATTCCTGCTCGTTGCGGACCACGTGGAACTCGAAATCGGCGATCGAATCGATGAGTGCGCGGGTTTTCAGATCGGCGCGGGTCTTTCGCGACGCCATGAAATAGTTCGACATCCGCTTCCGCAGATCCCGCGCCTTGCCGACATAAATGATTGAGCCCAAGCGGTCCTTCATCAGGTAAACGCCCGGCTGGTGCGGCACTTCGGCAAGCCTCGCTCTCAGATCCTTTCCTGCCATTCTCTCCGTTCCATCCAAACGCCGGAAACGGAAAAGACAAACCGGAAATCCGACGCCGCCTTTCACCTGTAAGAAAAACCGCGTTCCGGCCGTATCCGGGCCGCCCGGAACCCGGGCTTGCCTTGGTCCCAAGCGCCAGTAAACTCCGCCATCTTCATGAAGTGCCGCCTCCTGACCCTCGCGGGCCTGTGTTTCTCCGCGATTTCCGTTTCCGCCGCCCCAGCCAGCCCGGCCATCGGTGCGCCCGGTGAAAAAGGTTTCCTCGAACTCTTCGCGGCGGGCGGCTACACGATGTACGTCCTCCTGTTGATCTCGGTGATCCTGGTCCTGTTCATCCTCGTGTTCCTTGCAACGATCCGTCGCAACGCCGTGGTCAGCGACAAATTCATGAACGCGGCCGAAGCGATGATCCGCCGCCGCGATTACCTCGGCCTCGTCGCCTACTGCCACCGCCAGAACGAATGCATCGCCCGCGTGATGCAGAAGTCGCTGGAATTCCTCACCAAGAATCCGAACGCGCCGTTCATGGAGGTCCGCAGCCTCGCCGAATCCGAAGGCTCCCGCCAGGCCGGCACGCTCACCTCGCGCATCACCTACCTCGCGGACATCGCGGCGATCGCGCCGATGGTCGGCCTGCTCGGAACCGTTCTCGGGATGATCAAATCGTTCATCCACATCGCCGGCGGCGCCGGACAGGGGGTGAAGCAGATGGAACTCGCCGGCGGCGTTTCCGAAGCGCTCGTCGCCACCGCCTCCGGCCTGATCATCGCGATCCCGGCCCTGGTGTTCTACTCCATCTTCCGCGGCCGGGTTTTCCGTTACGTTTCCGAACTGGAAGCGGCGGCCGCCCACCTGATGGCCATCCTCAACGGCCAGATCGAACGCCAGTCCGCTCCGGCCTACGCACCGCCCGTCCGCAGCCGCAGTGATGATTTCGCCATGCCGACTCCTTCACCACTCGGTGCGGAGCGTCCTGACCTACACGGAATCTGATTCCCCACTCCGATGAAATTCAACCGTCATCTCCCGGCCCCGGCACCGATGAACCTCGTGCCGATGATCGACGTGCTTTTCCTCCTGCTCGCGTTCTTCATCATCTCCTGGCAGTTCTCCCAATCCGAAACGGAGCTCAACATTTCCATCCCGACCGCCGAGGAAGGCGCCGATCCGAAGCAGCAACGGGGCGAAATCATCATCAACATCCTCGCCGACGGCTCGATCCGCGTGGAGAGCAAGACCGTCACCCTTCCTGAACTGGAAGTGACCCTCGCGTCGATCGTCAAGGCATGGAAAGACCAGCCGGTCCGCCTCCGCGGCGACGCCACCGTGCCCTACCAGCGCATGGTCGAAGTCATCGACACCTGCCAGAAAGCCGGAATCTGGAATATTTCGTTCGCCACCCAGCGTCCGAAGGAAGAAAAGTGACTTCGCTCCGACGGAGAAAAACCCTCTGGTTCCCAGTGAAACACGCGCTCACCACCCTCATCCTCGCATCCGGCACCCTCGGAGCCCAACCGGCACCCCGCGCGGAACCCGTCGATCAAGTCCTGGAGCAGAATCCCGGCGAAGCGTTTTTCCAGCGTGGGAAAAACCTCTGGGATCTCGGCGAAAAAGCCACCGACCAACAGGGCAAGATGGAATACTTCGCCCGGGCCGCGGAGATTTTCGACCGCTACCTCCGCGAGTTCCCCAATCATCCCAACTCGGAAGCCGCATGGTATTTCCTGGGTGATTCCTATTACCGGTGCGGTCAACCGGATGCCGGACGCCGCGCGTTCCTCACGTTGAAAAACCGTTTCGGTGACGGGAAATACGCGGCCGTGGGCGCATGGTCGCTCGCCCGCGAACACTACAACCGCAACGAATACGCGTTCGCCGCCCCTCTTTTCGAGCTCTACGCCAAGAATTCCGGCAACGCCAACGAGCGCCCGCGGGGAAATTTCTACGCCGGTGATTGTTACAGGCTGCTCGGCCGCGACCGCGAGGCACTCACGGCGTTCAAAGCCGTCATCGATGACCCGAACGGATTTTCCCTCGCCCCGAAGGCGAAAT
>DATLIO010000371.1:0-4794 GCA_035539355.1 Luteolibacter sp. | reverse complement strand
GCGATCGATTTCAACTGGGGCGAAGGCCGTCCGCAGAAAAAGGTCGGCAACGACAACTTCTCCATCCGCTGGCAGGGCGGTGTCATCGCCCCCGCCGACGGCGAATACCTTTTCGAAGCCGACGTCGAGGATCGGGTGACGGTGAAAATCGGCACCGAATCATGGAAGGCCGACTACGGCATGAAGGAACTCGGCCGCATCAAACTGGAAGCGGGCAAGCCGACACCGATCGACATCAAGTTCGAGGAGGACGGAGGCCAGGCGAAGATGCGTCTCTTCTGGACCCCTCCCGGCGGCACGCGCCACCTCGTTCCTTCCGCCGCCTTCCTGCCTCTCGACCAATCGACGTCCGAAGAACTCAATGCCGTCGATCCTCTTGGAATGCCCCGCAAGACGGCCATCCGGACCGGCCGCCGGGGACAGGAACTCGCCATCGACGGTCCGGCGATCCCGGGGATCTACGAGGTTTCCAGCAACGAAACGATCGCCTCGATCTTCCCTGAAACCGAAAACGGCAAGCTGCCCGTTTCCGTCCGCAGGGATCCGAAGGAAAGCCTCTTCGAACCGATGAACGAGGACGACCACGCGCTGATCCGGAAACACATCGATTTCCTCCAGCCGCGATCGGTCGCCGACATCATCGGAGTTCTCCAAGGCAAAGGCTTCGGCCGTGAGATCTGGAAAGTCCTCGCGGTCGCCGCGTTCATCCTTTTCCTGTTGGAAAGCCTGCTTGCGCGCTGGGTTTCGAAATCCCGCCGCACGGCCGAGGATGTGCGCGTCGATTTCGGCGCGGACACCGTCTGGCGCGGCGCGGCCCGCTGACCGCTTGCCAAAGAAGCGTGTCCCGGCCGACGATGCCGCATGAGGAAATTCCCCCTCCTGCTTCTCACGCTCGCCGCGATCCTGCCTTTGCAGGCCGCTCCGGAATCGTTCGCCTATGTGTTGCAGGCGGACGCGGTCGCGGGAGAGAAAGCCATCGCCATCAAACGCCTCTCGACCCTCGGCCGTGACTGGATCGTTCTCGATGCGGTTTTCAGCGAAGACCAGCCGTGGACGGCGGAAGACATCACCGCCATCCGCGGCGCGAAGCCGGAACGCAAGGTGATCGCTTACATTTCGATCGGCGAAGCGGAGGATTACCGGCCTTACTGGCAGAAGTCGTGGAGCAGGACGAAACCGAAATGGCTCGGCCCGGAAAACCCCGCGTGGAAAGGCAACCACCGCGTCGATTTCTGGAATCCGGAATGGCAGGCGATCATGCTCGCTGCCGTCGATTCCGCGATGACCGCCGGCTTCGACGGCGTTTATCTGGACATCGTCGACGCCTTCGAATCCTTCGAAAAGGACGGCGCACGCTTCATCGATGATCGTCCGAACCCCGCGACGAAACAAAGCTACCGCCGCGACATGGTCGACTGGGTGAAGAAGATCGCCGCCCGTGCACGAGCGAAAAAAGCCGACGCGCTGGTGATCCCCCAGAACGGCTCGCAGCTTCTCGAACATCCGGATTTCGTCTCAACCATCAGCGGCATCGGCATCGAGGACCTGTTCACCGAAGACAACCGCCTCCAGCCGAAATCCCACACGGAATACGTTCTCGGCTTCCTCAAAACACTCGGCGAAACCAGCAAGCCCGTCCTTGTCATCGAATATCCGGACAAGAAGGAACCGATGGACGCCGCGCGCCGGCTCAACCACGAACAAGGTTTCACGTGGTTGATCACCGACCGCGAACTGAAGACGCCCGGAATTTCCGGACGCTGAAAAGACCGATCAATCTTTCCCGCACTCGGTCCAGACACCGAGCATCCAGCTCACGCCGAACTTGTCCTCGACCATCCCGAAACGCGGCGACCAGAAGGTTTTCGCGAGCGGCATCGTCACCTTCCCGCCTTCGGAAAGCGCGGCGAACGTTTTGTCGACGGCCGCTTCATCGGGAAGTGTCAGCGAGAGCGAGATCCCACTGATGGGCGGGGATTCCCCGCAGCCGTCGGAGGCCATGATCAACGAATTGCCGATCGTGAAGGCCGAGTGCATGATCTTCTTTTCCGAACCCGGAGGCAGCATGTCGGCCGGCGGTGGTTCCGGAGCTTCATCGAAGCGCATCAGGCAGACGGTTTGCGCGCCGGCGGCCTGCTTGTAGAATTCCAGCGCCTCTTCACAGCGGCCGCCGAACGTCAGGTAGGGTTGGACGAAAGTTTTGATATCGTTGCTCATGGTGTTGTCAGGTTGTTTCATAGGATCGACGAACGGCCGGACCTCCGCAGGACATTTTCCGTAAAAATTCCCCCAAATACCGGAAAAGCGAAAATTCTTGGCCACACTTCGTCTCCGGACGAAATTCAGAGTGTCGGAAAACCCCCGATGAAACCCATTTTCGCCATCCTCCTGGCGGCCGCACTCCCCTGCGCCGCCCAGACGAACCACGCCCTCGGCAAAACCGTCACCGCGGATGCCGCACGTTCGTCGTACCCCGCCACCTTTGCCGTGGACGGGGTTCTCAGCGACCCTTCACGCTGGCTCGCCGATGACTCGGCGTCCGGCCATTGGTTGGAAATCAACCTCGGCTCCGCCACCACACTCCGGCAGGCCCATGTCTATTCCGGCTATCTGACCGAACTCGACAGCCCCATCGATTCCTTTTCGCTCCAAAGCTGGAACGGCACGGCGTGGCAGACCATCCCCGGCACCGCCATCAATCCGAACAACTCGTTCGGCACCATCCTCCAGTTCGACGCACCCGTCACCACCACGAAAGTCCGCCTCGTGGTCGCGGACACCACCATCATCCGGGTCCGCGAAATCTCCCTCTGGGAAAATCCGGCGCCGCTTTTCACCGGCCTCATCGGCGAGCAATTCCCCGTCTGGCATCCCGCGTATGCGAATCTCGCGCTCGGCAAACCCGTCGCCACCAACGGCCGCGTTACCTCCGGCTACTCGAAAAACTTCACCACCGATGGTGAGGCGAGCGAAGATTCCCGCGTTCTCTCGCAACCTCCGGATTCACCGGCAGCGCCTCTTTGGATCGAGGTGAACCTCACCATTCCCTCGGCGGTCACCGAAGCCCACATCTATTCCGGCGCCACCGTCGACGCCGCGTTCCACCTCGAAGCGCTCGTCGACAACATCTGGACCGCCATTCCGGGGACAAACGTCACAGGCAACACATTGGCGGCACGCCGCGTGACCTTTTCCTCCCCTGTCACCACCTCACGCATCCGCTACGTTCCGGACGGTCTCGGTGCCAATGGCTACAGCCGCCTTCAGGAAATCTCCCTGTGGGGACAGACCAATGTCCCTCTCCAATACGGCCTTTTCGTCGGCGGTCCGACCGTTATCCAACCGGCCACACCGGTCGCCCTCAACCAGATCGGATTCCAGAAAGGAGCACCGAAACGCTTCACCGCCGTCACTTGTCCCGATGGCACTCCGTTCCAGATCACCGAAGCCGCCGGATCCACTCCGCTCTTCACCGGCACCATCACCGGAGGCCTCGGCGACATCACTTCTTTCGAACCCGTCGCACCCGGCCCTTATGTCGTCCACGTGTTTCCCTCCGACAACGTCCCCGGCATCAGCGATCCATTCCTCATCCTCGGCGATCTCATCGGCGACAAATACCTCCCGCCGGCCATCCATTTCATGAACGACGCCCGCAGCGCCATCGGCACCCACCCGTCGGCGTTCGGAGGCGCGCCTTGGCGGGACGGCGCATACTACTCGTTCGAAATTCCGTCGCTCGTCCATCTGCTGCTCACCCGCCGCGACGCCGTCGTCGCGTTGCCACGGGAAATCGACCTCGCCGCCGAAAAAGCCCGCGTCCTCGCCCCGGCATTCGATTCCACCTACATCTCGCTCACCGCCAGCAACGGATTCCTTCCCGCGCTCCGGCGCTACCACACGAACTACGAGCCTCCCCGTAGCAACGCCCCGGATCTCGTGAAGATCCTCCACTTCGGCATGGGCGTCACCCTCGAGCGCCCGGCGACCAAAGACTGGTCCGGCGACGAACGTCCCGAACAGATCCACGCCCAGACCGTCGAGTGGGCCGCATGGATCCTCTACGCATGGCCCGTCCTCCGTGAATGGCTGCCGGAATCGTTCTACATCAAAACCCGCGACTTCGCTTTCGCCCAGTGGGGCGTGTCCAGCGGACTCGACACCACCACCCGCAACGACGACGATCCCTCATCCTTGGAAATCGATCCGCTCTGGCATCCTTCGACCTACACGCTCGTCGACAAGGCCCCGTTCAAAGGCCGCCACGCTCCCGGCCACTCCATCTGGCCGAATCTGCTCATGCACGAAGTCGCGCTGCGCGAAGGCAGGTCCGACGCCGCGATCTATCTCCAGGCAGCGCAGACGCAGGCCCAGTGGATCATCGACAACCTCAATTGGAACGATCCGAAAACCACCAAGGGCCACCGCATGTCCGAGAACAAGATGATGCCCGGACTCGTTTACTTCCTTCAGAAATATCCCTCGTCCGCTCCGTCAGGCCTTGCCGCGAAAATCGAGCAATGGGCGGATGTCATGATTTCCCGCTCCACCAACGCCTACGATTTCCGCCGCTATGACAACACCGAGTGGTCCATCCCCGCGGGAGCCCACAATTGGAATGAGCCGGGCAACCTTGCGGGCTTCCCCGCCTGTGCGCTTTCCGCCGCATGGACGTTGGATCACGCGCCCGCCAAGCAGCAACGGCTCCGGGAAATCTCATGGTCCGCCATCGACTGTCTTTTCGGACGAAATCCACTCCGTGCTTCGTCGCCCGGCCGCCCCGTCACACTGGCG
>DATLIO010000370.1:0-1585 GCA_035539355.1 Luteolibacter sp. | reverse complement strand
GTATCGTTGCGAAAGAAGTGATCGGCGGCTATTGGATTTTCGAAACCGGTTCGCAGAAGGAAGCGCTTTCGTGGGCGCAGCGGGTGCCGGCGGAACCGGGCGATGTGATCGAGTTGCGGCCGATCTACGAATTTTAGTCAGCGCGGGGCGAGCAGGGTCCCAAATCAACCGATCGTCTCGTTCAAAAAGCGGACCAGCAGCGCCGTGCAGACCCGGGCCAGGGCCGGGTCGTAGCGCACGCCTTCGTCGCGGAGAAATGCGTGCGCCGCATTGAACTCATGCCACTCGAAGGTCCGGCCGGTTTCCTCCAGACGGGTATGAATCAGTTGCCGGCCTTCCAGCGGGATATGCGGGTCCTGCCGTCCCCAGACGAAAAGCATTTCCGCATCCAGTTCGCCGATCCGCTTGAGGGTGTCGTCGCTCTTTCCTGCTCCAAGCGTCGCTGAGTGCACATCCGTCGGATAGAAGCAGGCGACCGCCGAGATCCCTTCGTGGAATCCGGCACGCAATGCCAGATGCCCGCCTAGACACACACCATAGCTGGCGATCTTTCCGGTGCAGGATTCTTGCGTCCGCAGCCATTTCACGAGCACATCGACGTCCTCATCGTAGGATGCGAGCTCCTTGGTGAACTTGAGCTCATTTCCCCGATCCGATCCCGCCTGATCGTAGTCCAGCACGGTTCCCAGTGGCTCGAATTCATGATAAACCTCAGGCACCGCCACCAGATAACCTTCGCCCGCCAATGCCGCCGCCATCCGGCGGATCGGGCCGGTGACCTGGAAGATCTCCGAGAAAAAGATCACCGCCGGAAAGTTCCCGTCACCGACAGGTGCGAACGTGTGCACCCGCATTTCGCCGCGGGAGGTGGGCAAATCCGTAAAGCTTTCAGTCAGCCTGGCCATGCCTGACGAAACGCTCCGACCCGCCGTGGAGGCGAGCCTTTTCTGAAAGGCGTTACTGCGCCTGCTCCGCGAGCGTGATTTCCGGCTCGGCTGCGGTGCTGCCTTTGAAAAGCGGCTTCGGACCGAAGCGGAGGTAGAGCAACAGGACCGCGGAGCAGTAAACGATGCCGTAGGCGACGAAGGTTCCGACTCCGCCGGTATGAGGGATCACCGGGAAGATGACGGACGACGAGTTCACCATCATCTGCAGGATCAGCACCGCGATGCCGCTCTTGGTGTGGTGATAGACGAACGAGCACATCGCCGCGATGCCGAGCATGCTGACGAGAAGCGCGACCGGCGGCAGATCGGGAAACACGCCGACGTTGAGCAGAACCATCGGCATCCACCACAGTGTCCAGACGGTGCCGACGATTTGGCTGCCGATGAACGGGGTGAACCGCGCGGAGAGTTTGCGGATCGCGTAGCTGACCCAGACGATTTCTCCGACGAAGGAGCCGACGAAAATCGTGACGGCAACCGCGGGGATGGCGACGACCGACAGGTCCGGCTTGAGGATCGACACCGGTGCGCCGGTGAATGCGATTTTCCCGATCAGGACGATGACGCACATCGTGGCGGCCCAGGTGAACGCCAGCAGATACCACCACGGGGCGATGCGCCAGCGGAGCATCGGTTTC
>DATLIO010000369.1:0-2340 GCA_035539355.1 Luteolibacter sp. | reverse complement strand
GTTCCACCAACCCCTTGACCAAGGCCAGGCCGAGCCCCAGCCCGCCCCGGCTGCGATCGAGGCTGGTATCGGCCTGATTGAAGGCCTCGAAAATCTGTTCCAGCGTTTCGTTGCTCATCCCCATGCCAGTGTCGCGGATGTTGAGCCTGGCGGACGCGTCATCCGATTCGAGAGAGACGAAAACTTCACCGCCCTGATCGGTGAACTTCGAGGCATTGTGGAAAAGATTCGAAAGGATCTGCGCGACCCGCGTGGGATCGCCGTCGATCCAGAGCGGCTGCGGAGGCAGGTCGACGTGCACCGTCAGGCCGCTGGATTGGAAGAGCACCTGGTGGTCGCCAATCGAAGATTGCGTCAGCGCCGCCAGATCCACCGGTTCCTGACGGAGCAAAATCTTGCCGCGGGAAATGCGGGAAACGTCGAGCAAATCATCAACGATGCGCGTCAGGTGCCCGACCTGTCGTTCCAGCATGGCGCGCAGTTCCGCCGCCTTTTCCGGAGTCGTTTCGGAGCGGCTCAACAAATGGAAGCCGATTTTCATCGGTGCGAGCGGATTGCGCAGTTCGTGACCGAGCATGGCCAGAAATTCGTCCTTGCGGTCCGCCGCTTCGCGCAGCGCATTCTCCGCGCTGACCATGTCCTCGATGTCCGTGCCGCTGCCAAACCAGCGCGTGATTTTCCCTCCTTCGTCCCGAATCGGCAGCGCCCGGGCCAGGTACCACCGAAAAGCCCCGTCGGACGCGAGGCGCATGCGAAAACGCACTTCGTAAGGCTCGCCGGTGGCAATCGATTGACTCCACCGCTCAACACAGCGCGCCAGATCATCCGGATGCACGACCGGCTTCCAGCTTTCGTCTCCACCGAGTTTTTGATCCTGGCCGGTCAGTTCATACCAACGGCGGTTGTAATAATCGAGATATCCGTCCGGCCGCGCCGCCCAGACAATCTGAGGCATGGAATCGGCCAGTTGGCGGAAGCGACGCTCGCTCGTGTCGAGCGCGCGGGCCGACCGGCGGAGATGGTCCACCATCCGCGCGTTGTCCACGGCGGCCGCGGCCTGGGCCGCGATTCCCAACGCGCGGCTTTCGGCATGTTCGTCGAAAATCGCCGGCTGATCATGGCCGAAAAACAAGCCTCCGATGACCTCGCCATTGCGGGAAATCACCGGCACGGACAAATACGAAACGACCGGCAGGTGTCCGGCCGGCATGCCGAAATACGGGGCATTCTTGCCATAGCGCGGATCCTTGGTGATGTCGTCCGAGCGCAGCGGGCCGCGGCCGCGAAAGGTGCTTTCAAACACCTTTGTATTCCGTGGCATGGGAAACTTCTCGAAAGCCGACCTTGGCACGCCGGAAATCGTATAGAGCGTGTAGGCTTCGCCCTGGTCATCGAGCACGTTGTAAAAGAAGGCGCCGAACTGCGCCTTGGTCACCGCCGTGGCCACGTCGGTGATCTTTTGCACGAGGCGATCGAGATCGAGTTCGGAGGCGAAAGCGACGCCTATTTCGTGCAGGCGTTCGTTTTCCACGATCGTCTCCCGCAACGCGGATTCCGCTTTTTTCAACGCGGTGATATCGAGAAAATTAACAACCATCCCGTCCACGCCGGCCTCGGGCGTGCGATACGGCGCAAGCCGGCAGACATACCAGGTCGAGTCTTCGTTGCGGAAAACCTCAAAATCCTCCACCGGCTCGCCGTGACTGCATTTCCGGATCGCTTCCAGCAAGTCGGAAGCCCCGAACCGCGCGGTGATGTCGAGAAGGGACCGGCCGATGTCCGTGTCGATCAAATTGAACAACTCGGTGGACGACGGCGTGAATTTTTTAATGCGCAGCTCGCGATCCAAAAACAAGGTGGCAATGCCGGTGGACGCAAAGAAGTTCCGCATGTCGGCATTGGCGCGGTCCAGTTCGTCCACTTTTTTGGAGAGCTCGGTGTTGACCGTTTCCAGCTCTTCGTTGAGCGACTGCAGCTCCTCCTTGGACGTCTGGAGCGATTCGTTGGCCGACTGGTATTCCTCGTTGATCGAGATCAACTCTTCGTTGGAGGATTTGAGTTCCTCGTTGGAATTTTCCAGTTCCTCGATGGTCGACTGCAGCCATTCCTTGGTGGAACGCAGTTCCCGTTCGAGTTGATGGACGGCCTCGGCTTCCGCCGTCGGCGCGGGTGATGCGGCCGGCCCGTCGTCGCGAAGCTTGGGGCTGCCCTCCTCGCGGAAAATGACCAGGAACCGCTCGACCGCCTGCTCGCCTTCTTTCAAGGGGCGAACGATCAGCGTGATCCTTTGGATTTCCTGCTGCACTTCGACGTCGACATTCTCCATCACCACTTCCCGGC
>DATLIO010000368.1:0-3292 GCA_035539355.1 Luteolibacter sp. | reverse complement strand
TCGGCGGTCTGCTGGTCGTCGAGACCCATCGGAGGCATCGGGATCGGAGTGGTGGTGCCATATTCCTTTCCGGAAACCGTGATGGGCCCGTTGATCCCGTGAAGCAGGATCCTGATGGAAATCGTCGCGTCGGGATGATTGATCCAATCGTTCGGCGTGAGTGGAGGATAAACGCCGGGAAGGCCGGCGCCGCCGGGTTGGTGGCAGTTCAGGCAAAGGGATTCGTAGATCGCCTCGCCGGGATGCCGGGCGGTGGCTTTGGTGTCGGTGAATTGCTTGAGATAGGCGGTCTGTTCCGGATCGGCGATCTGGAGTTTTCCATCGGCGAGCGCAGGCTGCCAGAGTGGTTGGAGTTTTCTAACAGCATGTTTCAAAGCGTAATCGATGAAACGGTCGCGTGGTTGTTTCATCGCCGTCAGCGACACGAAGATCGCCTTTGGATCAGTGAGGTGGGTTGAGGCGACGATGGCTTCGAGACGGACTCTCGGGTTGTCGTGGCCGGCGTATTTCGAAAGGAGCTCGATGGCGTTTCCATCGAGTTCGAGGGATCTGACACCGTAGGCGATCAATCGCGGATCGGTTGATGAAAGCAATCGTGCCGCGGCGGGATTCGGATGCTGTTCGTGGGATTGGGCGACCGCGGCGAGTTCGAGAATGAGGTCGGGAGCGATGTCAGCGAAGGAGAGCTGTTTGGCGATGGCGTCCAACACTTCGGTTGAAGGTTTCTCTGAAAGAAGGCGGCGGACTTGATATCGGGTCCAGCGTTCGGGCGATGCGAGCTGATCGATCAGTTCTTTGACGGACATTTCCGCAAGTGCGGGTTGCTTCACCGGAGGAAGCGACTTGTGGGTGATGCGCCAGATGCGGCCGTGGCTGCGGTCGCGTTTGGGATCGGCATAACTCGCCTGATAGTGGCCGATGACCGGGTTGAACCAATCCGCGAGATAGATGCCGCCATCGGGGCCAACGCCGACGTCGACGGGCCGGAACGAGTTGTCCTTCGATTTCAAAAGACGTGGAAGCTGTTTGCTGACGAAGCCCGCTCCGTCGTCGGTGAGGCGGTGCAGTTCCACGACGGAACCGAAATAGCCGCCGATGAGCGCGCAGCCCTGGATGTCATCGGGCAATGCTTTCGTGCCGATGAATTCGAGCGCGGTGGTTTTCGGGCTGCTTTCGAAAAGGTTGGCGACGGAGTGGTAGTCGTCGGGTGTCGCGTATTCGATCAGACCGGGAAGCGAGTAATAGCCGTGGGGGCGGTCGCCGGATTTGTGGAATGGCTGGAACCAATCGTCGAATGCGACGCCCCAGCAGTTGTGTCCTGCGGTGCCGTTGTTGAAATACGGCGTGAGTTCGAGCGTGCGCGGGTTGAATTTCCAGATGCCGGCTTTGTCGAGTCGCTTGATGCCGTAGGGAGTCTCGACGCGCGAGAAGGCGTGCAGACCTTGGGAAAACCAGAGACAGCCATCGGGACCGTAGGAAATGGAGTTCACCAATTGGTGCGTGTCGCCGATGCCGAAACCGGAGAGCAGGACTTTCGTCTGATCGGCTTTGCCATCGCCGTCGGTGTCCTTGAGATGGATGATCTGATCGAAGTCGCAGACGTAGATGCCACCCGCGCCGATTTCGACGCCCTGGACCATCGTCAGTCCTTCGGCGAAGCGGGTGGATTTGTCGGCTTTGCCGTCGTGATCCGTGTCTTCGAGGATGAGGATGAAATCCGAAGGGGCGACTCCGGGAAGCGGATGCGGATAGGTTGGTGAACAGGCGACGTAGAGACGGCCTTTTTCATCCCAGCAGAACTGGGTGGGCTTCGCCACGCCGAGCGATTCGTCGGCGAAGAGATTGATCTGATAGCCTCCGGTCAAAGTGAATCCCGCGATCTGATCTTCGGGGTTGATGGGTTTTTCGGGAGGGAGAGCGGGGGATGCTGGTGTTGTCGTTGGAGGGGGATTTTCTCCCGCGGCCATTTTATGGATCCGGGCATCGGCTTCGGCGACGAGCGGCTTGTGGGCTTCAAGCATCGCGCGCAGCGAAACGATGTCGCCGGAGGGTTTGCCGAACGGCCATTGGATGCGGTCGCCATAAACGAAGGACCAGTTCGCGGGACGCCAGCAATCGAACCACAACCGGTTCTTCTCGCGGATGGCGTCCAGTTTGGCGGGTGAAGGAAGGATGTAATCCACCGCGCCGAAAAAAGGAGCGATCTGGTTGGCGATGATATCGAGGCCTTTGTCGTTGAGATGGACGCCGTTGTCGGTGAGTCGGATCTTGTTCGTGGAGAGGCCGGTGAAGAGATCGATGAAAATCGCGCCGCGTTGTCTGGCGATTTCACGGATCGCGTCGTTGTAGGCTTTCAGATCGGTATTGCGGAGCGAGATGTCCTCGGCATGGGGAGCGTCGGGTTTCTCGAAGGGAGTGGGGGAGATGAGAATGATCCTTGGCGTGACGGCGGTGAATTGATCCAGCAGCCGATGATAGGCGGCGGTGAATTCGGGAAGCTTCTTCACACCATCGAGCGCTTCCATCTGGCCGAACTGAGCGATGACCGTTGTTGCTCCGGCGGCGCGGAGCTGGTTTTCCCATGAACCGAAATTCAGGTCGCGCCATTGTTCGTAGACCGTGTCCGCTTCCCACGCCATCGAACGGAACCGGGGTTTCTTCGCAGCGTTGATCTGGGTGATGATCCCTTCCAACATGCCGGATTTCTGCTCACGGGCGAGATTGGTCTGGCCGGTGAAAATGATCGTCTCGTTTTCCAACAGGCTGAGTTTTCCGTCGGTGAACGGAGCCGGTTTCGCCGCGGCCATTTCGGTGTTGCCGAATCGTCCGAGGATCTGGCTTTGGTCCGGCAGGATGTCATCGGGAAGCGGTTCGATCGTGATATTGCGGAACGAGATGACGGCCTTGCAGCCGCCGTGGATCTGAAGGCCGAGTTTGCCGTTGAGCGGGATTTTCGGATCCTTTTCGGTGTAATCGATCGTCTGAGTTCCGTTCACCGTGAGCCGGACCCGGTCGTTTTCGGCGCGGATCTCGTAGGTGTTCCAGTCGCCGGGTTTCTCGCTCGCGGCGACGGCCTTTTCATCGGCGGCCGCCATGACCTTCTTTCTACGGGATTCATCGTAGAGAAATCCGGTGAACTTCGCGCCGATGTCCGCCTGATAGCCGATCATCTCGTTCGGCGGATTGTCGATGCGCTGGCTGTGGAACTGGACGCCGCCGTTCACGAAACCCTCGGTGCCGGCGAGCTTGTATTCCAAACGCAGGACGAAGTTCCTGTAGCTCTTTTCAGAGA
>DATLIO010000367.1:0-1823 GCA_035539355.1 Luteolibacter sp. | reverse complement strand
ACCACCGCTTTTCCCCCACAACCGGCTGTAGGTTTCCACGCCTTCCTCTTCATCCGCCGGTTGCCTGAGTTTCCGACCGATCTCAATAACCAGCCCGTTGAAAAAACTCGCCGCAAGAAACCAGCCGAGTCCTTTCGGCATCGCCGCGCCCGATGGCATCCACTCGCAGGCGGTACCGAAGAAATCCACCAGCGGCATGATCCCCATATGGCTGAGCAGATAAACCACCGGCCGCTTTTTCAGCCAGTCGCGCATGAAAAACTCGACGCTCATCAATGCGAGATACGTCCACGCGATGACCAGCGGCACCAACAGCCAGCGGTCGAGCGCGAACGCCATACCCGCCTGCAACACCGCGGATGCGATGAAAAGAATCCGCAGTTCGGAGAGCTTCACCAGACCCCGCGGCACCGGCCGGTAAGGCCGCCAGCGAGCATCGTCTTCCGCATCCTTGAATTCATCCGCGATCCGGAGTTGCAGGAACATCAGGAAACAGACACCGAACGCCACCCCGTACGCCGGCCACGAAGGAACTCCGCTTCCACGCAGCAATCCCGAAAACGATACCGCACAGGCGCTGAATGCCAGGATCAGCAGGCCGTGTGCGAACACCGGAAACCGTTCGCGCTGATAGATCCACCAGCGGCTCATGATTTCGTTTCGGAGGATCCACGGGTTCTCGCGAGTTTCCGATGGGCTCTGGAAAAATGTCCCGCGCTCAACGCGGCGATGATCGAAAGCTCACCCGCCAACAACAGACCGGCACACACTTCCGCCAGCGCCCGGGCATGTCCCGATCCCGCAAGCCCCATCAATTCGAGGCACGCCCTTTGCGTCGGCAGACCCGTTCCGCCACCCACGGTTCCGACCATGATGCCCGGCAAGGTTACGGCGGCATAAAGGCTTCCGTCGTCCGTCACCTCGAATCGCGTCACCCCGGTCGCGGACTCGGCCACGCACGCCGCGTCCTGGCCGGTCGCCAGATAGAGCGCCGCCAGCCCGTTCGCGAAATGCCCGTGAATCCCGAGTGTCCCGCTCAGCACACCGCCGATCGCCGACATCCGCCAATAATCCGCCATTTCCTTCGGAGTCGTGTGCAGATGTTTCGCGATCAGCTCCGCGGAGAGTGTCGCCTCGGCGGTCACTTTCTTCCCCCGGGTGGTGACGAAGGAACGTCCGCTCGCCTTCTTGTCACCCGACATGTTCGACTCGATGTAATGCTTCTCCGGCTTGATCGGCGTCTTCCCGAGGATCTCCTCGCAGATCGCCTGCGTCGCCAGCGTCACCATGTTCTGGCCGGACGCATCGCCGGTCGTGAATTCGAAATTCAGATACACATGGTTGCCCTCGACCGTGCAGCCGACATCGACGAGCACCCCGTGCGAGGTCGTGGTTTCCACCAACCTCTGCCAGTCGTCGGATTGCCCGAGCGCCCAGATGACGAATTGGCACGCGTCGGCTCCCGTCAGGAAAACGAACGACGGTGCCCGGGTCAGGCTTTCATAAAGCACCATCGCCGAACAACCGCCCGCCGCCGTCAGCAACCGGCAGCCGCGGTGGTAACTCGCGACCAAAGCCGCCTCGGTCGTCGCCAATGGAATCGGATAATCGCCTTTCGCCGAAATCCCGTTCACCCGCAGCGGCCCGGCCAGCCCGACCGGCATCCGGATCAGGCCCAGCCCGTTCTCGATATTTCCCTGATAAACCGTCAGATCCTCCCCCGCGTCTTCCAGCAGCACCTTCCGCGCCGCTTCATTTCCATCGATTTCCTCCCACAACGCCTGCGCCCTTTCCCGGGAAAATTTCGCGCTCCCGGCCGGAAC
>DATLIO010000366.1:0-2536 GCA_035539355.1 Luteolibacter sp. | reverse complement strand
AGGGTGGAAACTGCCGGTTTTGATAGATTTCCAAGGCGAAATAATAGAAATCCCAAGAAAAAGTCTTGGGTTTGATTGGGAAAAAAGTTTACGGATTCGTCACTTCAATGCCGGTCACCGAGCGTCAGCGCCAGATTCTTCAGCAAGTCCAGACCGACGGATCCGTCCGGAACTTCGATCTGGTGCGGATTTTCGGGGTTTCCGACGAGACCATCCGCAAGGACTTGTCGGTTCTCGAGCGGCTGGGTCGTGTGGTCCGCACGCATGGCGGAGCTTCGCGGCCGGCGCCGGATCGTTTTGATCTTCCGTTGCCCGAGCGGACGGCCATCAACGACCGCGAGAAAGATGTGATCGCAACCGCTGCGGCGGATCTCATTTCACCGCGCGAGACGATATTCCTGGATGCGAGTTCGACCGTGCTGCGGCTTGCGGATCAACTGCCGTCGATTCCCCTGACGGTGGTGACCAACGCGCATCACATCGTCGTCAGCCTTGCCGGCAGGACGGACCTCACGCTGGTCTGCACCGGCGGCACCTATGAAAACCAATCGCGCAGCTACACCGGCGCGATGGCGGAAGACGCTTCGAAGCGATTCGTGATCCGCAGCGCGTTCCTCGGTGTCGATGCGCTCGATCCCGAGCGTGGAGCGATGGATGTGAACCACGGTCACGGCGTGTTGAAGGAACGGCTGATCGAGCGGGTGGACCGCGTGATCGTGCTGGCGGACAGCACGAAACTCGGAGAACGCAGCGCCTATCGTTTCGCGGATGTGAAGGACATCGACATCCTCGTCACCGATGCCGCCGCTTCGCCGGATCTGGTCGCGAAATTCGAAGCCCAGGGAGTGAAGGTGATCCTCGCCGGCGCGAAACCACCTTCGGCCCGAGGAAAGAAAAACTGATCAGGCCCCGATCTGCCGCAGCCATTCCTGCAGGTTGTAATACATCGTCACGCGGGCGATCTTCCCGTCGCGGAGCGTGAAGAAAGCGCCGGCGGGCAGCAGGTATTTCTGGCCGTTCGCCTCAGGCAGACCTTCGTCGGTCGAAAGGTATTCGCCGCGGACGTTGAACTCGGCTGCGGCACGGGTGCCGTCGGCGTTTTCGAAAACAACGATGTCCTCGAGCGTTTCCTTGTAGCAGCGGTCCATGCGGATCATGAAGGCTCGGAAAGTATCGATGCCCGTTTCGCTGCCGCCTTGGTTGAGGTCGTGGACGACGTCATCGGTGAGCAGTGAGAACATCGCTTCGCGGTCGCCGGAATTGAAGGCCTGATAGTAGGTGTCGAGGATCATGGACGGAGTTTGGGAAGGGTTGCGGAACTTGGCGAGGCCGGCGTGATCCGATGGTGATTTTCTCCTATCAAACGCGCCCTGGAATTTGTCACGATGCCCGACATGACCCGTATCCAGGACTTCTGCCGGTATCTCCTTTTCGCGGGTTCGGTTGCGTTCGCGCAGGAGACGCCGCCACCTCCCGCCCAAAGTGGAACGGTCCTGATGGACGAGTTTTTCAAGATCGATACCAACTACGCGGAGCGGACGGACGAAGCGATGAAACCCGTCGAGGATCTGCGTGAGAAATTCGGTGCGGCGCTGAAACGATATCAGGAGGAATCGAAGAAGGCGGGGCAGTTGGACGGAGTGGTGGCGGCGACGAAAATGCTCGGGGAGCTTGAGGAGGAGGGCGCGAAAATTTCGGAAGCCTCGGATCCGGGGGCGGCGAAGTTGAGGAAAGCCTACATGGATACGCTGGTGATTTTGGAAAGGGGAGTCGCCGAAGCACTGAAGCGCGCGAAACAGATCCGCATCCAGGAACTCGACAAGCTGACGGAGACGCTGACGAAGGAAGGGAAGATCCAGGATGCGATGGAGGTGCGTGAAGAGTCGAAACGTGTCGCGCTTTCGCCCGAAGATTCGATCGTGGAAACCAAGGGTCCGTTGGCTGCCGGAGGGAAAGGCGTGCAGCTCAAACCTTCGGGTTTCGAATTCCGTAGTTCCGAGAAAGGGGAGAAGGCGAAGAACGGTTATTGGATCGGCCGCGGGAAAAGTTTCCTTGATATGTCGTTCGCATCGGATGCGCTGGTCATTTCCAAAGCGGAGAAAGCCACGTTCGTATTCCGGGTGGGAGGGGAAAACTATGCGGGCACTCCATCGGTCATTGAGATTTCCTGCGGAGGCGAGGTGCTTGGCATCAAGAACGGCATCAAGCGGGGAGCCGTCGGACGCATTCCACTGAACATCGCGAAGTTGAAGGCCGCGAAGGTTCTGAAATTCACGCTGACGGTTTACGGCGAGAAGATGATGCTCCGGAAATTGGGCGATGCTCCGGAAGTGTTGCTCGTGCTCGAGTGAACCGCCGGTTCAGCGGCGTTTGCGTTTGCCGGATTTCTTCGGGGGGGACGAACGGCTCTTTTTGTGGCTTCCGTCCCGTTTGTCGTGGGGATGAGGTCCGGCTTTCGCGGCGGGCTTGGATTGAGGCTTTTTGAATTTCTTGTGATGCGGCGGCTCGGAAACGCGGGCGATGCCCGGGCTTGTCG
>DATLIO010000365.1:0-5600 GCA_035539355.1 Luteolibacter sp. | reverse complement strand
TCATGCGGGCGAGGGGATTGCATCTCCTGATTTCCGGAGCATCGCGGGAAGTGTATCTGCTGCTGAAAAACTCCGGCGTGCTGGCGGTTCTGCAGGAAGGCTGCAAACGGGAGGAGGGGGAGACGAATCTGTTCCTGAACTCTCCGAGCAATCCGAACCTCTCGACACGCGACGCGCTGAAGCGGGCGCAGGAGCTGCTCGGTACCGACAAGGCGGACATCCGCATTTTCTTCGATCCGAACAAAATGAAATCCTGAATCCGTTCCATGAAGCGATTGCTCATCGTTGTTTCCGTCGTCCTTTCGATCGCGTTCGCCATCTGGTGGCTTTCCCCGACGCAGGTCGTGAAACGGCGGACGAACAAGCTGATGCACACGCTGACCTTGGAGGAAGGCAGCGGTTCGGCGGCCCGGCACCTGAACACGCTGGCGTTCGGAAAACTGATCGCGGAGGACGTCACCATCGATGTTCCGTCGGTCGGGGAGGCGAACGGGGAATTTTCCCGGCAGGATCTCAACGCCGGTTTTGCGTGGCTGACCAGCCAGGCGAGGTTCACGAAGTTCGACGTGACCGAGTTTCTGAAAGTGGGAGTCGGCGATGACCGCGCCGAGGTCGAGGCGAAGGTGGAAGCGGTGGTGGCGCTGCCCGATTACAGGCCGGCGGACGGTGCCTACCTGATGGAGCTGAGCTGGGTGAGGGCGGACGACGGTTGGCGCCTGACCCGGGTGAAGTGGCGGGAAGCGCGCTGATTTCAGTCCCCGAGGAACACGAATTCCTCGGCCATGCGGTTGAGCGAGCGCCGGGCGTCCGGGAGTGCTTCGGAAAGCGCGCCGAGCAAAAGCCGGGGTGCGTTTGCCGGGGCATCCGAATTGTCAGCGGCTCCGCGGAACGCCTGACGGGCGAAGGATTCGTAGAAAGTGATGTCCGGGGCACCGCGGCGTTCCGACCGGCTCTGGAGGAATGCGGGATAAAGGCCGGTGAGGACGAGGAACTGATTTCCCGCCGCGACCTGGAGGTGGAATTTCATCCGTCCGTGCGCGGAGGAGATGATCGCGATGAAATCGTTCGCGTGGGTGAAACCGTGGGCGATGTCCTGGAGCGGATCCCCGGCGTTCGTGCAGATGCGTTTCGCCATCAGGCCGGCGACGTAATCGGCCACGTCCGGATCGGTGAGGTTCGCCTGCAGGAAGGCGTGCCGGACGAGCACGTAGAAGTAAAAGGCGGGTGAAACCTGGAGGGCTGAGGGCGAATCGAGGAGTCCGCGGAGGATTTCCTTGAGGTCGAGAATCTCGCGGAGGGCTTCGGGGTCATCCCAGAGTTTCGCGAGGTGGGGGCGCTTGTCGGCCGGTGCGAGGACGGCCGTCATGAAGTCAAAATCGGAGCGGGTGAAGCGATCACGGCTCGATGGTATCCAGTGACCTAACATGTCTCCGAAAATAGCAAATCAGGGGCCAAAATGACCAGAAAATACTTAATGTGTCTTAAAAAGATCGCCAAATCCCCTACGTATGGTTGAATTTGACCCAACTTGGAGGGGGTGGCTTTTTTCTTGCCCGGGGGTCTCCACGGGCGTAACCAGAGCGGCCCCCGAATCGGGGAGCTCAGAAACAAGACTATGAACATGACCCGGAAATTCAAATCCGTGGCCCTGGCAGTAGCCGGTGTCCTCCTGATCCCAAGTTGCGCTTCCACCAGCAGCGCGAACTCCAAAAACGCTCCGGCGGAAGAGACTCTCGAGGTCGCTTCCACCCAGCGGGGCAAAGCATCCTGGTATTCGATCCGCACCAACTACGGCACTCGCACCGCGAGTGGCAAGCGCCTCGAAAACCATGCAGCAACCGCCGCCCACAAGACTCTGCCGATGGGCACGAAGGTCCGCGTGACCAACGAAGCCAACGGCAAATCCGAAATCGTGACCATCACGGATCGGGGACCCTACATCCGCGGCCGCATCATCGATGTGACCATCGGCGTCGCCGAGCGAATCGGTTTCGCGAAGCGTGGTGTCGCCCCGGTGAAGGTCGAGGTCCTCTCCCGTGGAGAGAACCGCTGATCGGAATCCCAACTTCAACCCGAGGAAGGCGTCGTGATCCCACGACGCCTTTTTCATTTCACGAGACGCCGCTCGATGTCGCCGATCACCTTTTCCGACTGGAGCATCAGCGGGTGGAGCGCCACCGGGAACTCGACGTTCTCGGCCCGGTCCCAGACCGAACTGGTGGCGGGGAGGATGATCAGGTCCATCGGCGTGCGGTAGGAGACGACCGGCAGATCGCCGAGGCGGTTCTCGGTGTTCCGGAGATTGACGAGGAAATCGCTGTCGCGACGCATCTGGCGCACCCCCTCGCTGGGGTAGGTCCAGGCCGCGGTGGTGCCGTTGTGGGGCGAGGAAATGGTGATGAAAGTCGCGCAGCGGTCCGCTCCGCCCAGATTCTGGACGTAGTGGCGGGTGACGAGTCCGCCCATGCTGAAGCCGATGACGATGATCTTCCGCTTCGGACCGAATTCGCGGTCGATGTCGCTTTTCAGATGCTCCGCGAGGAAATCGAGCCCGCCGGTGCCGTCCTGGTAGAGCAGCTTCGGGCAATAGCACTCGATGCCGAGGCTTTCGAGGCGTGCCTTCATCTTCTTGAACTTCGTGCCGTCCTCGAAGATGCCGTGGACGAGCACGGCGGCGTCGGCGATCGGTTTGCCGGTGGCTTCCCCGGCTTGGGCGGCAGGGGAAAACAGGGCGAGGAGGGCAGGGAGCAGACGTTTCATGGGATCAGCCCGGAGGCCATTCGAGTTGCCGCCCGCCGAGGAGGTGGACGTGGAGATGAGGGACGGTTTCGCCGCCGTCGGGACCGTTGTTGATGGTGACGCGGAAGCCGGTGTCGGCGATGCCTTCGGCACGGGCGATCGCGGCGGCCGTCAGAAGCAGATGGCCGATCAACGCGGAGTCGTCGGCGGTCGCCGCGGCGATGCGTGGGACCGGCTTGCGGGGGACGATCAGGATGTGGACCGGTGCCTGCGGGGAAATATCGCGGAAAGCGACGCAGAGATCGTCTTCATGGACGATGTTCGCGGGGATTTCCTTGTCGGCGATTTTCTGGAACAGCGTCTTGTCGGCCATGCGCGGGGAAGCATGTCACGCGCTTGAGTCGCCCGCAAGAGTGCTTATGGTGACGTCATGGAATTGGCCGAAGTCACCTGTCCGACGTGCTTTGAAGTTTTCGAGGTCGCGGTGCCCCATCCCGACGAAATGCCGGCGGAAGTGGACTACGATTGCGAGGTCTGCTGCCGGCCGATGGTGATCGTGTTCACCGAGGACGAGGTCTATGCCCGCGGCCTCGGGGATTGAAGAATCTTGTGAGGTGGAAACGATCCGGTTAGTTTAGAGGAATGAAAAACCGCGCGACAAAACGGTGGCTTCTTGTCTGCACCTCGGTGGGGCTGCTGATCGTTTCGGCATCCGCGGAGGATCAAAAGCCCGAGTTCCAGAGAGGGCCTGCGAAGCAATGGGAAGCTGATGCGGGCACTGTCGCGATCGAAGCCTTGGAACGAATGCGGCGGATCAAAATTCCGAGGATCTCGCTCGTGGGGAAGACAAGTTTTGAAACCTTCGAGATCGTGAGGAAGGAACTCGAAAGGGAGGGTTTCCGGGTCGATCGGAAAAAAGGAGTCGATGCCACCCAGCCCCTCGAACTCCATCTGAAGGACGTTCCCGTAGCAACGCTGGTGGATTATTTCGCCGCCTTTTCAAGGTGGTATTGGACCGTCGCAAAGGATGGAACGGTGACTTTTTATCCGTCGACATGCGCCTGCGGGCACGTCGACGGATTCGAAGCTCATCCTGAATAAAGGCCCGTTTGTTACTTCAGCGTCGCCAGGTATTCCACGACGTCGCGGATTTCCGCCGGGGAAAGGATCGCGGCCATCGGCGGCATGGTGCTGATCGGTGCGGTGCGGCTGGCGATGTCCTTGACGGCGACTTTCTGGGAAGTGCCGTCCGGCAGGGTGAGGGTGAGGGACTCCGCGGTTTCCTCTTTGATCGCTCCGGCAGCGGTGGTGCCGTTTTTCAGGGTCGCGGTCATCAGGCCGAAACCGGGGGCGAGTTTGACTCCGGGATCGACGATCGATTCGAGGATGTATTCGCGGCCTTTTTCTCCGACCTTGGTGAGCGCCGGGCCGACGTTGCTGCCTTCGGGGCCGACGCGGTGGCAGGCGAGGCACTGGGAGGCGAGGTTCTCGTTGAAGACCTTCGCACCCGCAGCGGCATTGCCGCCTTCGAGCGATGCAAGGTGAGGTTTGGTTTTCGCGAGTTTGTCGCGGAGTGTCTTGCCAGCCTTGCTTTTCGTGGTGTCGGCGACATCGAGAAGCTCCAGGAGGATCGGACCGTCGGGTTTCTCGATGGAGGCCGCGAGAAGATCGGAAAGCAGCTTCTTGGCGGTTGAATCCTCACGGACGAGAAGAAGCAGCTTCACCGCATTCTGGCGTTCGATGTTGCCGGCGGTTTTGGAGGAAACCGTCGAGGTGATGTATTCGATCACCAGATGAGGCCATTTCGGAGCGAGAAGCTCGGCGGACGCGGAGCGGAGGGTGGAATCGTCGCTTTTCAGAAGCGTGGACGCGATTTCTCGGAACCGTTTTTCATCGGCACCACGGAGGAGTTTCAACGAACGGATGCGCGCGGCGGGTTTGGCGGAGCTGTCGGTGGCTTCCTTGGCGAGGTCCTTCGGATCGGTGGCGACGCCGAAAGCGGCGGCGACTTCCGCGGCGGCGACCGCGACGGCATCGGAGGCGTCGTGTTCGAGCGCGCCGATCGCCTTGGTGATGGCTTCCTTGGTGGCGGGCGAATCCTCACCGGTTTTGAAGGGTTCGTAGCGGCCGTCGACCAGATCGAGCTCCGGTTTCTGATTCCAGGTGGCGAGCGCTTCAAGGGCGGCGACGCGGTTTTCTCCGGGGACTTTCGGATCGGCCGCCAGTTGGATCAGGCGCGAGCAGGCTGCGGCATCAGCAAGGCGGCGGTTCGCGGCGATGGAGCGCCGGATGGCCGGGACGGTGGCGGAAGGGTTCGTTTCGAGAAGTTTCGCGAGAGCGGGGTGGCTTTCAGGAATACCGGGCGAATCGTAGATCGAATGCGCGGCCTCGGCGACGATGGTTGGATCGGCGTCCGCAAGCAGCTTCGCGGCATGGGTGGATGAGGTGCGGCGGAAAGCGACGGCTGCGGCGAGTCGGACGGCGGGGGATGCATGGGTGGTGGTCTTGGCGGCGACCTGGTCGATGTCCATGCCGGAAAGGGCGATGACCCCGGCCTGGCGGAGATAGACGTCCTTGTTCGCGTTTTCATCGAGCATGGCGACCACGGCATCGAGGTGCTCCGTGAGATGGAGTTTGCCGATGGCGTTGGCGGCGTAGGCGCGGACGCGCAACGAAGGGTCGGCGAGCAGTTTGCCGAGAACCGGCTGTGCGCCCTTTGAGGTTTCGCCCGCCCATTTCGCGGCCTGGGCGCGGAGTTCGGCGTCTTTTCCGGAGGTCAGGGCGGTGAAGATTTCCGCATCGAAGGTTCCGGTCTGGGCAAGACCCCAGAGCGCGTGGATCACCGCGAGCCGCGTGGAGGA
>DATLIO010000364.1:0-10977 GCA_035539355.1 Luteolibacter sp. | reverse complement strand
CGCGGTGAGCACGTCGTCCGCGGAGTGGCGGTGACCTTTCAGCCGCTGCGCGATGATCCATCCGGCGGCGGCGCCGGAATCATCCGCGAGGGAGGCGCGGGCTTCCGATCCGTTGGGGATACCTCGGCGTCCCATTCGTGGCCGCACGTGACGCATTCGAAATGGCCGGCATTTTCCAGCACTTCGGTCATCTCACACATCGGGCAGGACGTTTCGCTCATGAAGCGGCAGAAAAACCCACGCCGGACCGAAACACAAGCGATTGGCGGAAAAACATCCCTCTTCACGGCGTATCCGATCGTCAACCCATGAAAACCCTGACCTGCATACTGATGATGTCCGGCATCCCTCCGGCGATTTCCGCGGAAGTGGTTGTCCGGAACACCGCCGAATTGAGGGCCGCGCTCGGCTCCATCAAGGAAGGGACGGTTTTGAAAATCGCTCCCGGCGAATACGGCGGCGGCCATTATGTGAAAGGCGTCGCGAAGCTGACGATCGGTGCGCTCGATCCCTCGAACCCGCCTGTTTTCAAAGGGGGAAGCGAAGGGTGGCATTTCACCCGCTGCGATGATCTCAAACTTCAGGACCTGCGGATCACGGGCCAGAGCTCGAACGGATTGAATCTGGACGATGGCATGTCGGACACGCCGGTGAAGGGAGTGACCTTGGAAAGGATCCATGTCGGTGACATCGGGCCGAAAGGAAATCATGACGGGATCAAGATCTCCGGATTGGATGAATTGACCGTCCGCGATTGCAAGGTCGAGGGATGGGGCGGTGAAGGCATCGACATGGTCGGCTGCCACCGCGTGCTGGTCACCGGCTGCGAGCTGCGCGGCAAGGAAGGTTTCGGCGGCACTTCCGGAATCCAGATGAAAGGGGGATGCTCGGAGATCACCGTGGAGAAATCCCGTTTCATCAAGGCGGGCCTGCGGCCGTTGAATCTCGGTGGCTCGACCGGCATGCCTTACTTCCGGCCTGTCGGAGCGAAATACGAAGCCAAGGATCTGACGGTCCGTGACAATGTCATCGAAGGCGGTCTGTGCGCGGCGGCGTTCACCGGGGTGACGGGTGCCACGTTTTCAGGCAACACGATCCTGTTTCCGGAGAAATGGATTTTCCGGATCCTTCAGGAAACCACCGCCGAAGGATTCACGACCTGCGGGGAAAACCGGATCACCGGCAACCGCATCGTGTTCCGGAGATCCGCGGTGGCGGTGGACATCAACATCGGCGCGAACACCGCTCCGGCGACCTTCGGATTTTCCGCCAACCAATGGTTCGCGGAGGATCAGCCGGAGAAGTCGAAACCGAAACTGCCATCGGCTGAAAAGGAAGGCATCTACGGCAAGGATCCGAGATGACATTCACTGATGGGGATTTTCCGGAACCGAAGGTTCGGGAGTTGTCCCCGGAGCGGACGCTTTCGCCCACCGTGTGGCGTATTTCGTGGTGAGGATCGGTCCGAGGATGCAGGTCACGATGATCGTCAGCACGGCCGCATTCACGAAGCCGCTGTCGAGCAACCGTTCCCCCGCGGCATTGACCGTCTGGTAGCCGACGACGGCGGATGCGAGCGTCGCCGCCATCTGCGGGTATGAAAGGCTGGATACCGTCCACATTTGTTCCGTCGGCAGACGGTACGTTTTCGCGGAGATCCAACCGGCCAGTGTTTTGCCTGCGAGGATCGCGACGAGCAATCCGATGCTCATGACCGGATTCTCCACGAGGGTTTTCTTCATCACCGTCAGATCCAGCAGGAAACCGGTCGTCAGGAAAAACGCGGGGATGAACAGGGCGTGGGCGATCACCTCGAGCTGTTCGACCGCGAACTTTCCTCTCACCACCCGTTTCACGGCGATCCCGGCGAGGAAGGCTCCGACGATTCCTTCAAGCTGGATCCATGCGGCTCCTTCGGCGCAAACGGCGATCACCACCAACATGATCATCACCCGGGTTTCCGGTGCTTGTCCGTAACGGATGAGTGCTTTCCGGGCCAGCGCGCCTCCACCGAAAATCACCAACGGAACGAAGACGGCGAGCTCCAGCATTTCCTTGCCGAGGAAAGCCCATGAGAAGCCGGTCAGATGGACGCCCACGGTCAGTGCGAGGATCAGCATGGATGCGATGTCCGTGAAAATGGTTCCCCCCACCACCATCAGGATCGTGGGATGGGAGGTCAGTCCGAGTTTCTGGAGAACGGGGAAAGCGAGGAGTGTGTGGGATGCGATGATCGAACCGATCAGAAGCGAGGCGTTCCAACCGACGCCGGTGAGACGTCCGAGAAGCACTCCGAAAGCAAGGGGGAGCAGAAAGGTCAGCGTGCCGAAGAATGCGGCGCGGTTCCGTGCTTTCTTGAAATCGTCGAGATCGATCTCAAAGCCGACGAAGAACATGAAGAGGAGTTTTCCGAGTTCAGCGAAAAGCTCGATCACCGGACCATCCTGTTTGATGACACCCAGCATTCCAGGACCGAGAATGAAACCGGTCAGGATGAATCCGATGATTGTCGGGAGCCGCAGGCGTTGCGCGAGGCGTGGCATCAGGACCACCAGCGTCATCGCGAGTGCGAAGGAAGTGAGGGAAGATAGGTTGTGGAACATTTCGGAGGATCAGTGATTCAAGGCGGAGGCATTCTTTGTCCGTTGGGGCAGGCCGGCGTGCATCCGGAGGATGCGAAGTGTCTCCTCGATCCCCTGCGGGTTCTGATGGGCGCTGTGGCCGGACGGGACGATTTTCTCGGAGATCGCGCCATCAAGATGCGAACTCCAGTAAGGCACCACACCATCCGAAGAATCCGGCGTATTGCCTTTTCCGCGGTCTCCGATGATCGAGTGATATTTCGTTCCGGAGGCGATGGAGGTCTGGTTGACCGCTTTCACGAAGCGATTCGTCGGCGCGAGGGTGTCGATGCTGCTCGGCGCGCGTTCGAGGTTGAGGGCCGTGGCATCGACGGTGGCGACGGTGATCACCGTGTCACGGATATCGGCCAGCAGCGCGGGTGGTTTGATGAGCCGCGACATGAGACGTCCGAAGCGTCCGATCGCCAGTTGACTTCCCCGGTGCGGAGTGGAGATGAAGATCGTCCGGTCGAATTCCGTGCGGTGGCGGAAGATCAGCGCATCCTCGAGTTCGGCACGGTGTCTACCGGGCAGATGGGTGCGTCCGGGAGGCTTGCCGAAATAGGATCGCCAGATCGTGTCTCCGGAATCGGTGAGCATCAGACGGCTGATGTTTCCTCCCATGCTGTGGCCGACGAGGACCATGGGTTTGTGATCCGGATAAGTCCGGTTCATCCGGTCCAGCTCCTTGCGCAGCAGGGTCGCGGTGTAGGGATAGGGATATCCCGACGGATAACTGAAGACCCATGCCTGGTATTTTTTCCTCAGCTCGGGATCGCCGCGGAGGGCATTGAGAAGTGGTGTCCATGTTCCGGGTGTTGAATCCAGACCGTGGACGAAAACGATCGGAATCCGTTCGCGGTCGTAGATCTGGAGCCGTGTCATCCGTGCGGTGGCGGCGTAGCGGTCGGGACGGATGAGGCGGGCGAAACCCAGGGATTCAACCTTCGTGTTGTGGACCATCAGGGCGATGGGCGTGCTGTAGTCCGCGGCGAGGGGGTATTTCCGGCCTTTGAGTGTGGCGGTGTCTTCCTTGAGGCTTTCGTGGATGGTGAGCCGGGCGTTGTTACCCTCGAATGAAATCACGGCGGTGGCGGTGCCATAAACCGAGGATTCACCGAGATCATGTTTGATGCCACCTCCCTGATGATCCGAAACGATGGCGAGCGGAGCTCCGATCCCAGGTTGGGTTTTCAGTTCCTTGAAATAGTAACCTCCGGCGACGAAGCGGTCGGTCGGGATCGCACGATAGGATGCCGGATGAATCCCGGAGGTCTTCGTCAAAAAGTTTCCCATGAGCCGGTAGCTGCCGTTCGCCGAAGGAACTTCGACGCCGGCTCCCCACGGATCGAGCTCCGAGGCTTCCATGGCTTCGACCGCCCGTGCGACCGAGTAGTTGTAGGCGGCGATGGTTTCCTGGGATTGGTCGCCGGAGACGATCCTGGCTTCATATTGCCGGGCATCATCGAGATGGGCTCCGAGATCCCGGATGGATTTTGAATCCGCTTCGGTGAGAGGTGCCTTTGGTCGGGGGGGAGTGACGTGTTTCACCGCGACACTCGAGGTGCAGGACGTGGAAAGGATCGCGATCGAGACGATCAGCCGTTGGAAAGGATGCCTCATGCCGTTGGTCCTGGATTCAATGGAGGAAGATGGGTGGGGCGAAGACGTTGGAGCCAGTTGCCGATGCGACGGCGGGTGAAGAAAGCGATCAAACCCAGAAGCATGAAGGAGGCCACACCCGTAACCAATGATCCGGCATGACGATGGAGGAATTTCCGGAACCGGTCGGAAGCGGACTCCGGAGGCGGAGGTGGTGCGGTGACGCTCAGGGTATGGACCGGAAAGGTGACGCTCCGGATTTTCTCCGATGAGGGATCCCACCACCGCATGGTGACCGGAGGAATGACGATCGTGCCGGCGGCCTTGCAGACATAGGTGAATGTCTCCGTGCGTTGTCCGGACGTTTGTCCCCGCTCGGAACGGTCTTCGACGAGCGGTGTCGAATGGTAGACCGCCAGGCCGTGGATTTTCTCTCCCGGAAAGGGAGGGAATGCGATGCCGGTGAGATCCGACGCGGACCAATGGACGGTGCGGACGAATGCGTCTCCCGTCTTCGCATCGGTTCCCGGCTCTGACTTCCATGATTCCGTGATCTCAAGGTCGGTGGAAGTGATGACGTTTTCGTCGGGAAGGAAGCCGGGAGGGCGTTTCACCGTGATCCGGATCGGTTGGGTTTTCACGGTCTGCGCCACCGTGTCGTGATCGAGCGGACTCCGTTTGATGCTGAAACGTATCCCGAACGACGGGATGTCCATTTCTCCAGACCGATGGGGATAGACTCCGATCTCGTGACGCTGGGTCACAAAGGTCTGATCGCCCACCGTCTCGGATCCCACGGTCGGTGAGGCCCCGGGAGGTACGATCAACGCTCCGGGCACGGTGGGGAGATCAAAGACCGCCGTATCCGCGAAGTAACCCGGGGCCTTGAGTTCGACGGCGAGCACCACCTTGCTTCCCTCCCAGATGGTGCCCGTGGTGACAACGGTCGCGCGGACCTGCGAATCCTGGGCCACGGCGGATCCGACGGCCAACCACGAAACGATGATGGATGCGATGATCTTCATTCGGGAGAGTTCCGGGTTTGTGCCTGCCATGCGAATTTGGCGCGGAGGAACTGGGCCGGGGTGGTTTTCACTCGCCGGAGCCACGTCGCCTGGAGCGCCGCGTCATCCGCTTCATCCGCTCCTTTTTTGGGAAGCTGGTCCTTTTCATCGCCTCCCTTGTTGTCGGTCACGATCTTGTCCGGATCGTAGGCATCCGCGGACTCCTGGTCGCGGTCCTTGCCGGCGTTCGTCATGCGGTCCCTGCGGGCGGCGGCGATCGATTGGTTTTGTTCGGCGGGCTTCCATCCCGGTGTGATGTCGAGCGCGCGGTCATAGCGCTCGATGGCCTTGTCGTATTGGCCGTGCATCAACCACGCGTTGCCGGAATTGTAGAATCCGTCCCGTCCCGGCACGCGGGCGAAGGTGTTGGCGGCGCTCTCGAACTGTCCGTCGCGGTAAAGGGCGATGCCGATCTTCGATGCGTTGTGATACGTTTTCGCGGCTTCCGCGAAGCGGCCTTTTTTCATCAATGCATCACCGCGCTGGTCCGGTGTGCTCCAGAAATCCGGATTCCGCAGCGTGCCGGCTCCGAGCATCGCCGCGAGGATGGCGGTGCAGATCAGAAGTGGTGTGTGACGGTTCGCTTTCATGATTTCGCGGCGATGGCAGGCATCCAGCCTTTGCGGAAGAAGGGAAGATAGAGAAGTGCGAGAAGCGGAGTGAGGAAGTATCCGTCGTCCTTCCATCGCTCCCCGCCCTCCGCCGGATAAGTCGGGGCGAACTTCGCGGCTTTCGCGAGTTCATCGACATCCGAATCGTCGGGAGTGATGGCAATGATCTTCGCCCGCGATGCATCGGCTGCCGCCCGGACGGGCGAAACATCGGAAAGGGGGGCGAGGATGCGGACCGGGGGATCATTTGTTTTCCGCCACTGCTCCACGGCTTTGATTTGATCCGGCGCGACATCATCGGTGATCCAGAGGATGGAGCCGCCGCCGGATCCGGCCAATGTGGTTGATGCGAGGGCCAACGCTTCCGCAGGGGAATCGCCCTCCACCGGCATGATCGCGGGATCGAGTGCCTCGGCGAAGGTGTTGATGATTCCCGGGTCCACGGTCGGAGGCATGACGAGGTGGGCGGATCCGGCATAAGCGACGAGCGCGGTCTTTCCGTCACCTCGGCGTGCGAGCAGATCGTGCAGTTTCTCGATGCCGCGTGTGAGCCGGTCCGGTGGGACGTCCTCGGTTTTCATGGATGGCGTGACCTTCACCATCACCACCAGCGCCGCGACGTCATCGGCGAAAGGGGATTTCTCCTTTCTCCAGGACGGGCCGGCCAACACAAGCATTCCGATGGCGGCGCAGAGAGCCATGAGGACGAAAGGAAGCTGCTGCGGGCGCGAGTCCGCGCTCCGCACGAGATAAGGCAGAAGTTGTGGGGCGATGATGTTGCGCCAGACGGCTTCCGGATTTGAAGAACGCCGGATCATCGCGATCACCGCCAGTGATGCGGGGAACGCGAGCAGCCACCACGGCCTCAGGAAATGGAAGTTCTCCATCATGCGGTCACCTCCGATCCGGGGACGGCCGCATGCTTCGCCGTTCTCGATTGAAGGGCGCGTTTCAGGACGAGGATGAGATGATAGGCGACCGACAGGACGAATGCCGCCATGAGCGGCCAATGGTGGATGTCGTGCCGTGGCCGGTGGCTGATGGTGCCGGAGAGCTGGGCTTCGAGCGTATCCAGTTTCTGGTAGACGGTTTCGAGCTGCTTGCGGTCGGAAGCGGCGGAATAGATCCCGCCGGTGGTTCGGGCGACCGATGTCAGCGTCGGGACATCGAGCGCGTTTTCTCCGGCGGCACGTGGATCGCCGACGGAGACGGTGTGGATGACAATGCCGCGCTGTTTCGCGATCTCCGCGGCCTTTGCGGGAGGTACCTGGCTGGACGTGTCATTGCCATCGGTGAGGACGATCATGACTTTTTCCTTCATCGTGCTGCGGTCGAACAACGTGATGCCAAGCCCGATCGCATCGCCGAAGGCCGTCTGCGGTCCGGCCATCTCGGTGTTCGCTTCATCAAGCAGGCGGCGGCAAAGACCGAGGTCTTCGGTGAAAGGGGCCTGAACGAAAGGTGCGGTTCCGAAGAGGATGAGGCCCACCCGGTCGCCATGCCTGCGTGACAGGAAACCATCGAGCACCTGCTTCACGGCGGTGAGGCGGTCCGCGGGCTTTCCGGATGCGTCGGTGAAATCGGTCGTCTTCATCGATCCCGAAAGATCGACGGCGATCAGCAGATCCCTCATCGGTTTCGTTTTCGAAACGGGAGGTTCGATCCACTGGGGGCGTGCGGTGGCGGTCACGATGCACAGCCAGCCGAGCGGAACGACGAGTTTCCGCAGCAACGTGCCATCGGGTATCGATGCGCCGGTGTGGGGTTGTTTTCCGGTCAGTTCCGAAAGGTGGGCGAGGAACGGCACATGGAGCGAAGGCTTCTGTTCGCGGTGTGCGGGCCACAGGAGCCGGATCAGCAGAGGCACCGGCACCAGCAGGAACATCCACGGATGGGCGAAATCGATCACGGCTCCTCCTTTCGGTGGTTCAGGATCCAACGGCGCACCGCGTCCTTCAGATCCTGGGGGGCGGGGTGGAGTTCTTTGCCGAACGAAAGTTCCTCGAGATCCTCGGCCGGGCTGGCGGAGAATCCGTGGGTTCCACCGGTGCGATCGAGGAACGCGATCCATTTCTTTCCGGTCAGTGAGGCGACCTGTTCGCGGGGCCAGCGGGCGAGGGCGGTCCGCTTGAGGAGCGAAGACCATTCGGAGGGCTTGAAGTCCGGACTGTCCAACAAGGCGATCGCCTCCCGGCGGTAGCGGTTGGACTGCCAGTGGATGAAAGCTATGGTCATCGCCGCCAAAACCGCGATCGCCGCGATGCCGAGAAGGATCAACCAGCCGGGGGCGGGCGGCCACCACGGCCCGGGCGGTGGGATCACCAGATCGTGGAGTCGATCGAGGCTGGCCGGGTCGTCCGTCATCTGTGGATGCGTTTGCCCAACAGCCGCCGGAGCTGCGGGGCGATTTCCTCGTCGGTGCGGATCGGCAGCAGAGGCGCTTCGCGTTGGATCAGGAAGCGGCGTGCGGTTTCGTAGCGTTTCTCGAAATCCTCGCGGAATTTACTGCGGAGACCCGTTTGTGAGGTATCGGCTTCAAGCTGGAGATCGCCGCTGGAGAAGACCTTCGTTCCGGCATCGGGCAGTTCGATTTCGAGCGGATCGTGGATGAACGCCACGGCGACATCGTTGTGCGCGGCGATGCGGCTGAGGATGGCGCTGGTTTCATCATCCGAACCGGCGGCGTCGGTGATGACGACGACCAACGCGTCATGTTTCACGAGCCGCTCGGCGCGGCCCAACGCCGTATTCAGCATTTCCGGTCCGGGTTGGATTCCGCGGCCGATGTCCAGGCTCTGGTTGTGACGGACGATCGTCTGAAGGATGCGCATGACATGGTTGCGGCCGCCACCTCCGGAGACCACTTCCAGATCCTTGTCTCCGAAAACCACGGCGGAGATCCGATCCTTCACCGCGATGACCCGCCATGCCACGATGGCCGCGACCTCCGCGGCGGTGACGGATTTGAAATTCCTCCGGCTTCCGAAAAACATCGAAAGCCGTTGGTCGACGACGATCAATGTTTCGCGGCCCCGTTCCTCCGTGAAAACGCGGGCGTGGGGGACGCGTGTGCGCGCCGTCACCTTCCAGTCGATCTGCCGGATGTCATCGCCGGGGAAGTAGCGCCGGATTTCCTCGAAATTGAGTCCTCTTCCGCGGAGCCGCGATGCATGCCGGCCGGAGAGTGCGGATGTGACGGGTTGTCGTGGCAGCAGACTGATGCCGGCGGTCTTGAACCGGAGCCGGATGAGCGGGTCGAGATCGGCATAAACGCCCGGCGCCTTCGTTGCGGAAGACGATGGCTTCACCGACGGCAGCAACGGTTCATTCACGGAGGAGTGGATTCCTTGGGTTTGGTCAACCGGGTGCGGGCCTGTGCGAGGACTTCACGCTGCGCCGGATCGATTTCCGGGAAATGAAGGTCGAGCGATGCGAGCGTTTCGACCACGACAGCGGCGACGGCGAGGCGCGCATACCATTTGTGGTCCGCCGGGATGACATACCAGGGCGAGTGGCTCGTCGCGGTATGGCGGATGGCCTTTTCATAGGCGTCCTGATAGTCGTCCCAAAGTTCACGGTCATCGAGGTCACCCATGCGGAACTTCCAGTTCTTTTCCGGGTCGTCGAGGCGCGAAAGGAAACGGCGCCGCTGCTCGCCCTTGGAAACATGGAGGAAGAACTTGCGGACGATCGTGCCGTTCCTCGAAAGGTGTTTTTCAAAATGCCGGATGTCATCGAAGCGTTCCTTCCAGATGTCGTCCGTCACGAGGTCTGCCGGGATTTTCTGGGAGGCGAGGACCTGCTTCTTCACCCGGGCGACGAGGGTTTCCTCATAGTAGGAACGGTTGAAGATCCCGATGCGTCCGCGTTCCGGAAGTTCCAGCATGCAACGCCAGAGCCATGTATGATCGAGCTCCTTTTCGGACGGCGGTCCGAATGCGACGACCTGGCATCCCTGCGGGTTCACGCCGGACATGACATGCTTGATCGCGCCGTCTTTTCCCGCGGCATCCATCGCCTGGAAAATCAGGAGGATCGACCAGCGGTCCTGCGCGTAGAGCAGTTCCTGCATCTCCGACAGCGCGGTCTTGCCCTCGGCCAGGACTTTTTCGGTGACCTCTTTGTCTTCCTTTTCGAACGGACCCGTGTCATCGGGATCGAAGTCCTTGAGACGGAAACCGTCGCCGTCGTCGATGCGGTAACGGCGGGCAAGTTTGCGGCTATCCTCGATGAGATCTTTGGTTGGTGTGCTCATGGGTTTCGGGGTCAGGGTACGGATACGAGTTTGATGAGGGCGGCGAGCAGCTCGTCGTTGCTCTTTCCTTCCGCGCTGGCGTCGTAGCTGGGAATGATGCGGTGGCGGAGGCAATCGGGTGCGACGGCCTGCACGTCCTCCGCGGTGACATGATCCCTGCCTTCAAGCCATGCGCGTGCGCGTGACACGCGGTCGAGCGCGAGTGTCCCGCGCGGGCTCGCTCCGACATGGATCCAGCGCGCGAGGTCCTTGTCATAGCGTGCGGGGTTCCGGGTGGCGGCGACAAGATCGACGAAGTAGCGGTCGATCGCATCACTGGTGGTGACGGATCCGACCTCCTTGCGGGCGGCGAAGATGACGTCCTGGGAAATGGGCGGTGGCTCTTCGGGAGCCGCGCCGGCTTCCTCGCCCCTCACCAGCCTGAGGATTTTCAGCTCATCCTCATCGGCCGGCTGGTTGATGAAGATGTGCATGAGGAAGCGGTCCATCTGGGCTTCGGGAAGCGGATAGGTTCCCTCCTGTTCGATCGGGTTCTGCGTGGCGAGGACCATGAAAAGGTCCGGCAGCTTGTGGGTCGTGCCGCCGACGGTGACCTGCCGGTCCTCCATCGCCTCGAGCAATGCGGCCTGCACCTTCGCGGGCGACCGGTTGATTTCGTCCGCCAGGACGAGATTGCCGAAGATCGGCCCTTCCTGGAACCGGAACTGTCCTTTCCCGCTATCCTCGTAGTAGATCTCCGATCCGGTGACGTCGGCGGGAAGGAGATCGGGCGTGAACTGGATGCGGCTGAACTTGCTTTCGATGTGCCTGGCCAGTGTTTTGAT